>NZ_JBEYJA010000007.1:0-240711 GCF_040703815.1 Streptomyces sp. NPDC006743
GATCCACGGCCGCGACTCACGCTTCCCCACGACCCGACCAACGAGCAGACAAGCCGATGGTTACTTGATCAATAACTTCTGTTAGGACCTCTAAGACCCACGGCCAGGAACGGCGCTCCGCCATGGCCGCCGCCCGCCCGGCCCGGCCGATGCGCTGCTCGGCCGGACGGCTTCCTCCCGGCCTTCCCGGTCGTCTGCTTCTTCGCGGTCTTCCTCGGCGGGTGCATCTCGTGCACGTCCGCCCACCTCTCCCCTTCCCCTCACCGCGGCTGGGCCGGCTGAGAAGGCGGGCCGGGTGCTTGCGCGGTCCTTCCGACCGCGCAAGCACCTCTCATGTGCCGGTAGTTCCGTCGATCTGCTCGCGGATGAGGTCCGCATGACCGTTGTGACGTGCGTATTCCTCGATCATGTGCACCATGATCCAGCGCAGGGAGACTCCCTGATCACCGAGGTGACCCGCTTCCTCCTCGGACAGACGGCCGGAGTCGTCCAGCGATGCTTCCGCGATCAGCTCACGGCCGCGAGCGACCTCCGCCTGCCACGCAGCCGTCACCTCCTCGAGCCCTCGTTCCGGCTGAAGGGCAAAGCCGTCGACGTTCTTCTCCCCGAAGACAGGGGGCACGTCCTGACCCGCGAATACACGCTGGAACCAGTTGCGCTCCACCTCAGCCACGTGTTGAACGAGACCGAGCAGCGTCATCGACGAGGGCGACGCCGCGGCAAGCCGTAATTGATCATCGTTGAGCCCCGAACACTTCAGGGCGAGGGTCGCGCGGTGAAAGTCCAGCCATGCTTCCAGCATGGCGCGCTCGTCGGCATGCGCGGGAGGGATGGGCCGTCCATCCGGTGTCGTTTTCATGAGCACACTCTGGCAGCCGCAGCCGTGATCAGTACCGCCCTTGGGGTAGCCGACGGTTCAGCGTCGTAAAAGAGACATCGCTCCGGCTGGAGGGGCTGTTGCTGCCGGCGATCGCGGAGGTGGCGGCGCCAGAAACGCCGTGACGTGCGAGGACTTCGGAGGTGATGCGCCGGCTTTCGTTGACGGCCGCAGTCCCTCCGTACGGTACAGACCCTGGATACCGGCGTGGCCGCGCTGACGGTCGCGGCGCCGGAGTGGCTGGGAACCGCCGGCGGGGGCGGGGGACGGGGACGTCCGGCGAAGGGTGGCTGACGCGGTACGGCGGCACTGATGCCGGGGCCCGGAGCGGCCAGAACGGTGAGATGGCCACGAACCGGTGTACAGAACCGGTACAGAGAATGAACGCGGGACGAGAAACACCTTCCATGAGAGTCATGGGGCAGTCGATACTGTGGGGGGAGCAAGGCCCCGCCGGATGCCCCGCCTTGCCACGCACCCGGTGTCAGCACGAGCACGGAAAGGACACCGGTGGGTAGTAACACCGCTTTCGACAGCCGCACGAGGCGGCCGGCAGTTCCCCAGCCCCGGCCCCTCATCCGCGGCGCGGCGAATCTGGCGGGGGCGCCGGACCGCCACAGCATCGGACCGATGATGGGGTCCATACAGGCGCTCGCCGGCAACAAGGCCGCGTCCGCCGTCGTCCAGCGTCTCGCGGGGAACGACGAGACGGCGAAGCCCGCCGACGAGCAGGCCGGGCCGGAAGCGAAGAAGAAGTCCCGTACCGGGCTGAACATCCGGGAGCGGATCGCCGGCGCGCTGGAGCGGGCCAACAAACACCTCGACGTCCTCGACACCTTCGTTCTGCGCGGCATGGTCCCGGCCAACGCGGAGATGAACTGGAAGTCGTCCCAGACCGCCGACACGCACCTTTCGGAGCAGGCCGGCGCGTCCGCCGCCGCGGCCGGTGCCGAGATGGGGCTCACCGACGCCGTCACGGCGGTCAACAACGTCCTCGACGCCACCAAGGCGTACAAGGAGTCCAAGCAGAACCCGACGGGTCCCTCCTCCCACGCCCCGCGCAAGAAATACCCCTCCAAGATGCTCGACGCGATCCAGAACACGGCGACCGACGCCTCCGACTTCATCGGCGTCGCCAAGAACGCTCTGCACGCGGAGGGCCTCGCGACGGCGGCCAGTGTCGCCGAGGCCGGGAGCGGGATGGTCGGCGCCGTCGCGGGCGTCAAGAGCGTCCGTGCGGCGCGCCGGTTCGGGCTGACGACGCGCAAGTACCAGAACGTCAAGAAGATCGACGTGCCCGCGCCGGTGCAGGAGCCCGAGATCAACCGGCTCCATGAGGCGGAGGTGGACAGCCACTGGGCGCTCGCGCGGGCGTATGTCGCGCTGGAGCGTGCCCATGACGGCGACGACGAGGGCCTCGCGGACCGGCTGGGCGCCGCCCTGGACCAGACCGGTGCGGCCTTCACGAGCATCGAGAAGGCCGCCGGCGACGTCAAGAAGGCACAGGACACCATCGCCCTCAGCACCACCCGGGACTACGCGCTGGCGAAGCAGCGCAACAAGCTCTGGAAGCAGGGGGTCGGCGCGGTCGGGGACGGCGTGAGGTCGGCCGGCGGCGCGGTGGCGATCGCAGCGGCCGCCACGGGGACGCTGGCGAGCAACCCGGCCGGCTGGGCGCTGGCCGCGACAGCGGCGGGGCTCCTGCTCTCGGTCACCGCGTACAAGGCCGGGCGCGCCGGCAAGAAGCGTTACGACGGCGCCCGCCACCCCGAGCGCTGGGCCCCGCCCACGGAGGAGGGCGAGCGGACGGCAGCCGAGCCCGCCACCCGCCAGGACGCCCTCAAGGAAGCGCTGAAGTTCTGGAAGAAGGCCGAACACAGCAAGCGCGACGCCATGGCGCGCACCCTCTACGGCCTCGCCGCGGGCCCCGAGGTCCCGGCCGGCAAGGGCACCTCGCCCGAACTGCGCGCCTCGGCCCGGGAACTGCTCGTCGCGCTGAAGTCGGGCCCCGGGAACCTGCACATGACGCAGGAGGCGTGGGAGGCGTCCCTGAACGACCCCGCCGACGCCGAGAAGTGGCACAAGGAGATCGCCAACCAGCTGGCTTCGAGCTGAGGTCGGCCGGACGCCCGGATCTCCAGGTGTCCGGCCGCCCGGTTGTCCCGCTGACGGTCTCCGGCGAGAGGCACCGCCCCGGCGGCGTCTCTCGCCGGCCTCCGGGCGCGGCCCGGAGATCCGCAGGAGCCGGGCGGCTCTCAGACAGCTTCGGAGGCGCCCATGCGGCTGGTGCCGGACGCAGACGCCGTGGGCTTCCCGCGTTGCCCTCAAGGCGCAGGAGCACGCACGGCGTCTTGGCGTCCGGTCGCTGCTCTCGCAGGTCAGCGCTTGCTTCCTCGTGGCTTCAAGGGGGTGTTCGGCAGCTCCGGTGCGGGCAGCGCGGCGCCGTCGTAGCCCCGTACCTCGCCGAAACGGGTGCCCTTCGTCCAGTCCTCGCGAGCCCGCACGATCTCGTCGTGGGACCCTCCGATGAAGTTCCACCACATGATGATCTCCTCGCGGAACGGCGGCCCGCCCAGCAGGATCAGTCTCGCCGTTTCACTTCCCCTGTTCGTCAGGGTCAGGGCGGCGCGGCCGGGCGGCGCGTAGCCGAGGTCGGCCGGCTGGAGGGTGGTGCCGTCGAGGACGATGCCGCCCCTGTCGACGAGCACCCCGTGCTCGAAGGCGGGGTCCACGTCGAGGGTGACGGTGGCGCCGGGGGCCACGGACAGCTCCGCTCCCAGCAGCGGGGTGAAGGTGCGCACCGGTGAGGTGTCCCCCGCGAGCGATCCGAGGAAGACGCGGGCCTCGCCGTCCTCCAGCGGCACGGCGGTGGGGACGTGGTGCTGGAAGTCCCTGGCCGTGTCGCGGTGCTCTGCGGGCAGGGCGACCCAGAGCTGCACGCCGTGCAGGACGGTGGTGGCGGGGGTGGACACCTCGGAGTGGCTGATGCCGTGGCCGCTCGTCATGAGGTTCAGCTCGCCGGGCCGTACGAAGGCGTGGGTGCCCAGGCTGTCCCGGTGCTCGATCTCGCCGCTGAAGAGCCAGCTGACGGTCTGGAGGCCGATGTGGGGGTGCGGGGCGACGTCCATGCCGCCGGTCGACGCCACGTCGTCGGGGCCGTAGTGGTCGGCGAAGCACCATGCGCCGATCAGCGTCCGGGCCCGCTGGGGCAGTGTGCGCCGCACCCGCATGGCACGGGGCCCGCCCAGCGGGACGTCCCGGGGGCCGAGGACCTCGATGTCCGCCGGGGCCGGTCCGCCGGGGACGGTCCCGGTGTCCGGGCCGGCCTCGGCGACGGTGCCGCAGACGAGCTCGGCGGGCCGGGTCTCGGTGTTGCTCACCGTTCGGCTCCTTCCCCTCAGAGAAAGTTCGAGTTTCAACATTAACGCGGTGATGATAGGACGTACACCGGAACACCGCCCGATGAAGGAGACCACGTGTCCGAGACGGCGCCGACGACCACCCGGGCACGGGTCTTCGTCGACAAGCAGAGTCCCAGCGCCTACCGCGCATTGTCCGCGACGGCCGAGGCGGTCCGCGCGGTCGCGGCCGGCGCCGGACTTGACCGCCGGCTCGTCGAGCTGGTCAACATACGTGTCTCGCAGCTGAACGCGTGCGCCTTCTGCCTCGACCTGCACACCAGGGCCGCCCTGCGGGCCGGCGAGAGCACACGGCGCCTGGGCGTACTGCCCGCCTGGCGCGACACCCAGCTCTTCAGCCCGCGTGAGCGCGCCGCACTCGCCCTGGCGGAGGCCACCACGCATCCGGCCGACGCCGGCGCGCAGGACAGCGCCTACGGCCTCGCGCGTTCCGTGCTGTCGGACGACGAGATCTCCGCCGTCGTCTGGGTCGCCATCACCATCAACGCCTTCAACCGGGTCTCCGTCCTGAGCAAGCACCCGGTACGCGAGGTGTCCGGCACGCCCGACGGCTCCCCCGGGCCCGCCGCCCGCCCGGTCTGACAGCGCTCCGCCGGGCGCGGCACGGGGCGGCCCGCGACCGGGCCGCCCGCCTGTGCGTTCAGACGCGGACCAGGGGGGTGTCGACCAGGTGCTCCGCCAGGAACCACGTCTGCAGTTCGCCGGTGCGGATCACCTGGGAGACCAGCAGGTCGTTGGTGCCGTCGTCGCCCTGCTCGGCGGCCCGGGCCGCCGCGTCGTGGGCGTCGGCCAGGATCGTCTCGTGCGCCTCCAGCAGACGGGACAGCATGGCGGGCACCTCCTCCACGCCGTCCGGCGGGCGCGGCACCGACGTGATCTCGGCGGCATGGCGGGGGTCCCCCACCGCCACGCCGCCCAGCGTCTGGACGCGCTCGGCGAGCGTGTCGACCAGGGCGAGCTGCTGAGCGGCGTGCTGGTCGAGCACCAGGTGCAGCTGGTAGAAGGTCGCGCCGCGCATCAGCCAGTGGTGCTTCTTGTAGAGGCCGTAGAGGATCTGCGTGTCCGCGAGCACCTGGTTGAGCCGCTGGCAGGAGTACATACGTGCCTCGAAGGACAGCGCCAGCGGAAACTGCTTGACGGTGCCGAACTCCTGGATGACCCGGCCCTTCTGGTGCAGCCGGGGCTGGCTGCCGGTCTGCGTGTGCGAGGTGTCAGTGGTCATGTTCCGTCTCCTGCGGTTCGTTCGCTGCTTACCCGGATGACGCTAGACGTCCTGGTCAGGGGCGCCTTGCCGCAGAGCGCACGGGCGCGTGCCCGACAGCGCAGACCTCCGCCGCCCGGCCCGCCGCGGCCCCTGCGCCCCTGCGCCGTCGAGCCTTCGGCGCACGGCGCACGCCGGCCTGCGCACACCGGCCGCCGTCCACGGTTCCGCCCGCCGCCTGCCCCCCTCTCTCCCGCGCTGCTCTGCGGGACCGCATGCCGAAGGGCCGCGCGGACGAGGAAGTCGTCCGCGCGGCCCCGGCACGGCGTGGGTCAGGCCGTCGCGACGACCGCCTCGCGGATCACGTCGGCGACCTCGGCGGCGCGGGAGACGGCGACCGCGTGGGAGGCGCCCTCCAGCTCGACGATCGTCGCTCCGGCGCGCTCGGCGCCGAAGCGCTCCACCTCCGGGTCGATCGCCCGGTCGGCGGTGGCCACCACGGCCCAGGACGGCTTGGTCCGCCACGCGGCGGCGGAAGCCCTCTCCTCGAAGGCCGCCGCGGCGAGCGGACGCTGCGCCGCCGCCAGGACCTTCGTGGTCTCGGCCGGCACATCGGCGGCGAAGACGGCGGGGAAGGCGTCCTCGGTGATGGTGACCTCGACGGCGGGGTCACCACCGGGCACCGGGTACGTCCACTCCTTGAGGTTGCTCACCAGCGGGGAGGCCGGGAAACGTCCCTGCAGCTCGCCGAGGCTCTCGCCCTCCTCCAGGACGTACGCGGCGACGTAGACGAGACCGACGACGTTCTCGGTCGTGCCGGCCACCGTGATGAGAGCACCGCCGTAGGAGTGGCCGACCAGCACGACGGGCCCGTCGATCTGGGCGGCGACCGAGGCGACGTAGGCGGCGTCGGCCGCGAGCCCGCGCAGCGGGTTGGGCGGGGCGATCACCGGGATGCCGTGGCCCTGGAGGTGCTCGATGACACCGCTCCAGCTGCCGGCGTCCGCGAACGCGCCGTGCACCAGAAGGACGGTGGGGGTGGATGCGGGTGTGGTCATGATGGGGGTCCGGTTCCGTTCAGGACGTGCGCAGGATGGTTCAGGCCTGGTGCAGCGCGGCGCGCAGGGTGGCGACGGCCATCGTGAGGGCGGCCTCGGCCGCGTGGGTCTCACGCAGCGCGTTGAGCATCACGAAGTCGTGGATGATGCCCTGGAACCGCACGGCCGTCACGGGGACACCGGCCTCGCGCAGCTTGTTGGCGTAGGCCTCGCCCTCGTCGCGCAGCACGTCCGCCTCGCCGGTGATGACCAGCGCCGGGGGCAGACCGGTCAGCTGCTCGGTGGTGGCGCGCAGCGGGGAGGCCGTGATCTGCGCGCGCTCGGCCTCGTCGGTCGTGTACTGGTCCCAGAACCACTGCATGCCGTCGCGGCGCAGGAAGTAGCCTTCCGCGAACTGGTGGTAGGACGGGGTGTCGAAGTCCGCGTCCGTCACCGGGTAGAACAGCACCTGCTGGAGCAGCGGGAGGCCGCCGCGCTCCTTGGCCATCAGGGTGAGCGCGGCCGTCATGTTGCCGCCGACGGAGTCACCGGCGACCGCCAGCCGTGTGCCGTCCAGGCCCTTGGCGGCGCCCTCCTCGACGACCCAGCGGGCGACGGCGTAGTTCTGCTCGATGGCGACCGGGTAACGGGCCTCCGGCGAGAGGTCGTACTCGGGGAAGACCACGGCGGCACCGGCGCCGACGGCGAGTTCGCGCACCAGGCGGTCGTGGGTGTGGGCGTTGCCGAACACCCAGCCGGCACCGTGGATGTAGAGGATCACCGGCAGGGTGCCCTCGGCGCCGGCCGGCCTGACGAGGCGGGCCCGGACGCTGCCCGTGGGCCCGCCCTGGACGGTGATCCACTCCTCGTCCACCGCCGGCTTGGCGATCTCGCCCGACTGCACGTCGTCGACGGCCTTGCGGCCTTCGGCGGGCGGCAGGTCGAAGAGATAGGGCGGGTTGGCGGTCGCCTCGGCGAACGCGGCGGCCGCGGGTTCCAGTACGGGCTGCGCGGGCTCTGCGGTCTGCGGGACGTCGGACATGTGTCTCTCCTGGCTTGCTCGTGTTTCCGGTACGCCGGTGAGCCACGTTAGGAACACGGGGAGCAGGAGGGTTGCCCCAGCGCGCACGGCCACTGTCCCGACAGCGCACGCACACCGCGCGGACGGCACACGGACGGCGCGTACCGCCGGGACCGGCCCGTTCTCCCTCCCCGATTGACTTCCTGCATATTGATTGCAATAGCATGCCATTGGCATCTAGAGCCGGGGAGAGCGGGGAAGGACGGGGATGGGCTCACCGATCGTGCTGGGCATCGAGTCGTCCTGCGACGAGACCGGCGCCGGTCTCGTGCGGGACGGGCGGCTGCTGGGCCACGCGGTGGCGTCGAGCATGGACGAGCACGCACGCTACGGCGGTGTCGTCCCGGAGATCGCCGCCCGCGCCCATGTCCACGCCCTGCGCCCGGTGATCCGGCGGGCCCTGGAGCAGGCGGGGCTGGGCCTCGCCGACCTCGGCGCCGTCGCCGTCACCACCGGCCCCGGCCTCTCCGGTGCCCTTCAGGTGGGCCTCGCGGGCGCGAAGAGCCTCGCCTACGCGCTGGGCCTGCCGCTGTACGGCGTTCACCATCTGGCCGGGCACGTCGCCGCGGACACCCTCGCGCACGGCCCGCTGCCCGACCCCTGCGTGGTGCTGATCGTCTCCGGCGGCCACACCTCACTCCTGCTCGTCCGTGACCTGGCCCGCGACCCGGTCAGGCATCTGGGCGACACCCTCGACGACGCCGCGGGCGAGTGCTTCGACAAGGTCGCACGGGTTCTCGGGCTGCCGTATCCGGGCGGTCCGGCCATCGACCGGGCAGCGCGCGCGGGGGATCCGCGCGCTGTCCCCCTTCCCCGCCCGCTGCCCGGCTCGTACGACTTCTCCTTCTCGGGGCTGAAGTCGGCGGCGGCCCGCTGGGCCGAAGGGCACGCCGGGCGCGAACTGCCCGTGCACGACGGGGCCGCCTCGCTCCAGGAGGCCGTGGCTGACGTCCTGACACGCAAGGCGGTGGCGGCGTGCACCGAGCACGGTGTGGGCACGCTGGTCGTGGTCGGCGGGGTCGCCGCGAACTCGCGGGTGCGGGCGCTGGCCGAGGAGCGCTGCCGGGCCGCCGGTGTCACGCTGCGGGTGCCGCCGCCGAAGCTGTGCACCGACAACGGCGCGATGATCGCCGCCGTCGGTGACCTCCTGGTACGGGCGGGAGCCCGGCCGGCGCCGCTGGACGTGTCGACCGATCCGTCGGCGCCGCTGGCACACGCGGCCCTGCACCCCGTGCCCCCGGCCCGCTCCCGCGCCGCCCGCCCCCTGTGATCCGCCGGGTCGCCTCGGCGGGCACCGCCGGGACCCGCCGCTTCCTCGGCCTCAGTCCCGCGCCACCACGCGCAGCGTGCGGACCGAGGGGTCGGCCGCGTCCGGGATCAGGACGCCGTGTTCGGCCCCGCTGCGCAGGTAGTCCACCACCTCCTCGGTGATGACCTCGCCCGGGGCCACGGCCGGCACCCCCGGCGGGTACGGGCTGATCAGCTCCGCCGAGATGCGTCCCGCGGCACGCTCGGCGGGGACGTGCTCCACCGGGGCGAAGAACGCCTCACGCGGCAGCAGCGCCTGCTCCAGTTCGAGGGCCGAGGGGCGGGGCAGGCGGACCGGGGGCTGCTTCTCGATGGACTCGGCACCCCGGGTGAGCGCGCTCAGGGCGTCCAGCAGCACCTTCTCGGTCTCGTCGTCGTCGGCGTGCGTGATCGAGGCGCTGATCCGGCAGCTGTCGGACCCGCCGACGTCCACGTGGCAGTGGACGCGCAGCCACTCGGCGGCCTGCATGCCGGTGATGCCGAGTTCCCGTACGTCGATGACGAGCTTGAGCGGGTCCAGGTCGGCCGCGCAGCCCTCCTTGACGACCTCCCGGCCCATCGGCCGCAGGCCGGGCAGGTCACCGACCGCCGTCCGGACGCGTTCCGCCCGCTGCTGCGCCGCCTCCAGGAGAGCATGTCCCTGTTCGACCATCTGGCGGCGCCAGCCGTCCAGGGTGGCATAGACCAGGGACGAGGCGCTGGTGGTGCCCAGCAGGTCCTCGCGCTGCTTGAGCACCTCCGGCGACACCCGGTCGCCCTGGAGATGGAAGACGGAACTCTGCTCGATCGCACCGCCCATCTTGTGGACGCTGGTGACCACCAGGTCGGCGTCGGCGTCCATGCCCCAGGCCGGCAGTTCCGGGTGGAACGGCAGATGGGCGCCCCACGCCTCGTCCACGATCAGCGGAACGCCGAACTCGTGGCACACCCGGGCCACGCCCGCGATGTCCGCGCAGGTCCCCCACTCGGTGGGCGTGATCAGCAACATGCCCTTGGCGTCCGGGTGTTCCTCGAGGCGGCGGCGCACGTCGTCGGGCTCCGGCGGGTGCGCGAGGTGCCGTTCCGCGTCGAACTTCGGGTGCACCCAGATCGGTTCGACCCCGTTGACGACGACGGCCGCGATCACGGACTTGTGCGCGTTGCGGGACAGCAGCAGCTTCTCCCCCGGCCCGGCCACCGCCAGCATGGCGGTCTTCACCGACAGGGAGCTGCCGCACGTGGAGAAGAACGCCTGCTCGGCGCCGACCGCGTCGGCCATCAGGTCCTGCGCCTGGCTGAGCACGCCCTGGGACTGACGGCGGTCGTCGAGACCGTTGAGCGACAGGACGTCGGAGCGGAACACGTCGAGCCCGACGATCTCGGCCACCCGCGGGTCCACTCCTCGGCCCTGCTTGTGCCCCGGTGGGCCGAAGACCACGTCTCCACGGCGCCGGAACTCCTCCAGCGCCTCCAGCACGGGCACCCGTGAGTGATCCATCGTTCCTCCCAGCCGGTTGCGGTTCGCGCTCCCGCGTCGCCGTGCGGTCGCCTCCGCGTCCACCGACGTACGGGAGACACCGAGTCCGACGTACGGAGAAACACCGAGTCCGCCGCCGTGCGGGAACACCCGATCGTGTTGCACCGCTGCCGCGATCGAAACCCACGGGTGGACCGGCGGTGGCGCGCGGCCCCCTGCAGGGGCAAACCGCGGGTGTCGCCGCGCCGGAAGGTGGCACCCGGTCTCCGCCACACGGTACGGGCGTGCAGGCCGGCCGGTGGCACGCGCGGGCGCGGACGGCGGGGCCACGCCTGCGGTGACGTCCGCCGTCCCCGCACGAGGAGGCCAGGTGGCGCGTACGTCCGACCATGCCGGCGCCGACACCCGCGACGGGCTCGGCGCCGTCCACGACGGGTCCCACGCCGTCCACGACCGGCTGCGCGCGGCGGTCGCCGAGCGGGCGGAGCTTTTGTGGGAGACCGCCCGCGCACTGCACGCCGACCCGGAGAACGCCTTCGCCGAGCACCGGGCCGCGGCCCTGCTCACGGCCCGGCTGGAGGAGGCCGGTTTCGCGGTGGAGCGCGGCACGGCGGGCCTGCCCACCGCGTTCACGGCCCGTTCCGGTCAGGGGCGTCCGGCCGTGGCCCTGCTGCTGGAGTACGACGCCCTGCCCGGCCTCGGTCACGCCTGCGGGCACAACCTCATCGCCGCCGCCGGACTGGGAGCGGCGCTCGCGGTCGACGCGGTGCTCGGCGGTTCGGCGGGGTGCGTGATGGCGGTGGGCACCCCGGCCGAGGAGGGCGGCGGCGGCAAGGCGACGGAGACCGAGGCCGGGGTGTTCGACGGGGTCGACGCCGCGCTGATGTTCCACCCCGGCGTGTACAGCTGGTCGCGGGCGCCGCTGACGGCGCAGGTGCAGTACCGGGTGGCCTTCCACGGCCGCGCCGCGCACCCCACCGGCAACCCGACCGAGGGCGTCGACGCGCTCGCGGCGCTGATCGAGCTGTTCAACGTCCTGGCCGGGCTGGGCCGGCGCCTGCCGCCGGCCTCCCACGTCCAGGGCATCATCACGCACGGGGGCACCGCCACCAACATCGTGCCGGAGTACGCGGAGGGCCGGTTCGGTCTGCGCGCGGCCACGACCGGCGAGCTGGAGGACCTGACGGGCCGGCTGCGCGACTGCGCCGAGGGGGTCGCCCTGGCCACGGGGACCCGGGCCGAGATGGTGCGTGCCACGCCGCGCTACGAGCACTTCCGGGACAGCGCCGTCCTGTCCGACCGGTTCACCGGGCACCTGGCCCGGGCCGGCATCACGCTCACGCCTCCCGTGCCGGGTGTCCAACTGGGCTCGTCGGACATCGGCAACGTCAGCACACGGGTGCCCGCCATCCACCCGTTCGTCGCCATCATGGACGACGGGTCCGACCACACCCCCGAGTTCGCCGCGGCCGCCGCCTCCCCGCGCGCCCGTGACGTGCTCGTCGCCGTGACCGGCGCACTGGCCTGCACCGCTGCGGACGTGCTGCTGAGCACGGACCTGCGCGAGGAGGCGTGGGAACGGCACCGGCGGGAGGAGGACTGACGGCGGGGAGGACCGGCGGCGGGCAGCCTGTCGCCGGCGGCGGGTGGTCAGGGCGCGGGGTGCGGCAGCGACGACGCGTGGCGGGGCAGCGGGCGGCGGTGCCGCGCCCGGTGGGCGGCGGGGCGGCCGACTGCGGGAGGCCGGCGGGAGGCGCGGGTCCCCGGGGCCGCGCGGTCGGCACCGGTCACCCGGCCCCCGCGGTCAGTGGGGCACCGGTCACCCCGCACGGTCAGCGGCGCGGCGGCCGGCACCGGGTCACCGCGCGGTCAGCGGCCGGCGGCCGGCGCCGGTCACCAGGACCGCGCCGCCGGCAGTCACCGCTCAGCGCGGACCCGCACCGGCGGCCGCGTCGAGCAGCAGGCGCGCCGCCACCGCCGCCCCGTCGGTGCGGATGGTGCCGGCCACGGCGCCGGCCCGTGTCCGGGTGGCGGACGTCAGGGCCGTGCCGAGCGCGGCGGCCAAGGAGGCGGCGGTGGGCGTCCGGCCGTAGTGGGCCGCGCCGATGCCCAGTTCGGCCACCCGCTCCGCCCAGTACGGCTGGTCCGCGATCCGCGGGACCACCACCTGCGGCGCCCCGGCGCGGGCCGCGGCCGTCGTGGTGCCAGCGCCTCCGTGGTGCACGACGGCGGCCACCCGGCGGAACAGCGCCTGCTGGTTGACCTCGCCGACGACGAAGCAGTCGCCGCCGTCGTCCACCGGGGCGAGGCCGGCCCACCCCCGGGCGAGGACCAGGCGGCGGCCGTGCGCGCGGCTCGCCTCGACGGCGACGCGGGCGATGTCCTCGGGGGCGTGCGCGGCCATGCTGCCGAAGCCCACGTACACCGGCGGTTCCCCGGCGTCCAGGAACCTCTCCAGGCCCGGTGGCAGCGGGCGTTCGTCGGGCAGGAACCAGGCGCCGGTCTGCTCCAGGGCGAGGTCCGTCATGCCCTGCGAGGGGCACAGCAACGGGTCCGCCGCCAGCCAGGGCCGGTCGCCGAAGACGTGGTCGCGGACGTTGTCCACCGGCGGCAGGCCGATCGCGGCCCGGCCCTCGCGAAGCGCCCGGCCGTACAGCGCGTCCACCCGCTGGGCGTCCTGCTCCCACAGTTTCCGGTGGTCGGTCTCCTCCGGCGAGGACGGCGTGCCCGGCCGCGCACCGGGACGGAAGTGCCGCGAGGGCAGTCCGAAGACGTGGAAGCACGCGTACACGTAGGGGATGCCGCGCTTCTCGGCCACGTCCCGCGCGCCGGCCGGCATCAGCCCGGCCGCCAGCAGCACGTCGCACTCCCGCGCCGCCGCGGCGAGCGTGCGGAACCGCGCGGCGACCAGCTCGGGGGCGAGCCGGAAGGCGTCCTGCGCCGTCGGCGGCCTGGGTCCCGAGACCACCGAGCGCACCGCCGGTCCGAGCGGCACCAGCGGCACGCCCGTACGTGCCAGCAGCGCCGCGAACTCCTCGTCGGGCGGCGCGCACACCGTCACACCCGCGCCGAGTCCGTTCAGTTCCTTCGCCAGTCCCGCCAGTGGTTCGACATCTCCGCGTGACCCCCATGACGTCAGCAACACGCGCACTCGGCGACTCCCGTTTCCGCAGGTTCCGGCTTCCGGCCGCCGATTGTGCGGGACGGACGGGGCCTTGCCGCAAGCCCCCCGGTGCGCTATACGTTGAGAGTGGCAAGGAGTGGTTTCCTCCTTGCCTTCGCTTTTTCCGCCGTCGGCCGGCCCTCCGCCGCGCCGGGCGCCCGGCGCCGGCCGCACGGCCACCCGCCCGGCATCCGGCGTTCCGCCGGTCTCACGGCGCGCGGCGCCGGGACGGGGTGAAGGCGTACAGGTCGAGGATGCCGGGCCGGGGAGCCACTCCGGGGCCTCCGGCACGCACCCAGGCGACGATGTCCTCCGTGGCGTCCGGGTCGTTGACGAGGCCGAGCCAGACCGGTCGTCCTCCGGCGGCCCGGCCCGCGGCCGAGGGCTGGACGACGACCACGTTGGCCTGGTCGCAGACGTCGAGGCAGTCGGAGATCCGCACCGGCACCGTCTCCCGCAGCCGGGCGGTCTGCGCGGCGTGATCGACGCCGGTCACCTTCGGACTGCCGCAGCAGCAGTCCCGGCACACGACGACGCGGCACCCCGCCGCACCGTCCCGCGCACCGGCACCGGCCGATGTCTCCCGCGTCGACGGCTCGGGCACGTCGCACCACTCCCCTCCCGGGGAGATCCGCCCCGGTGTTCGCCGAGGGGCGACCGCGTGAGTGCCGTGGCACCCTCGCCACGTCCTCCCGCCCGCCGCGGCGATGGCCGGAACTCGCCCACCGGTCGCAGCGACGGAACCTCGCCGGATGCACACCGGCTTCCCCGCACCGCCGTCGCCCGATGTCGCCGGTCATCCTCCCATCAGGCGTTTGAGTGTTCAATCCAGAACTGTTACGTTCGGGGCTTTCCGGGACACCGGCACAGCTCGCGCGCTGGACGCCGGCCGGGGCACAGCGGGGTGGAGATGGACAAGAGGACGTTCGGCCGACTGCTGCGCGAGGCGCGGCAGCGGTCCCTGCTGACGCTGGAAGGGCTCGCCGAGGCCTCCGGGGTGAGCGTCCGGGCCATCAGCGACATCGAACGCGGCCACAGCCTGCCCCGGCAGTCGACGCTGAACGAGCTGATGGACGCGCTCGAACTGGACGAGGAGGGGCGGCGTCGGCTGCGCCAGGCGGTCACCCGCCGCACGGATCCCGTCGCGGTCCCGAGGCAACTCCCTCCCGACCTCGGGGTGTTCCGCAGCCGTGAGGCGGCACTGACGGCGGCCCACGGCATCACCGAGCGCGTCACGGCGCAGGGCGGCCGCGTCCTCGTCTGCGCGGTGGGCGGCATGGCCGGTGTGGGCAAGACGGCGCTCGCGGTGCACTGGGCGCATCAGGTCGCCGACCGCTTCCCGGACGGTCAGCTCTATGTGGACCTGCGCGGCTTCGAGGCGGCCCAGCGGCCCGTGGACCCCGGCGAGGCGTTGGGCGGGTTCCTGCGCGCGCTCGGGGTCCCCAGCGGTGACATCCCCTCCGGCACCGGGCAGCGCAGTGCTCTGTTCCGGGAGAAGACCGCGTCGCGGAGGCTGATCGCCGTCCTGGACAACGCCCGGGACGCCGAGCAGGTCAGGCCGCTGCTGCCCGCGTCCGCGGGCTGCCTGACCATCGTCACCTCCCGCAATCAGCTGTCCGGGCTGGTCGCCGCCGAGGGGGCCGGCGTGATCACCCTGGACGTGTGGACGCCGCAGGAGGCACTCGCGGCGCTCGCGGCCAGGATCGGACCCGAACGGTGCCGGGCGGAGCCGGAGGCCGCGGCCGAGCTGGTCGGGCTGTGCGGGTTCCTGCCGCTCGCGGTCGCCGTGGTCGGCGCCCAGCTCAGCGCGGTGCCCCGGATGGGACTGCGGCGGGCGGCGCGCGAGCTGCGGGAGGCCAGGCCGCGCCTGGACGCCTTCACCGCCGACGACCGGCGGGCCGACGTCCGCGCCGTCTTCTCCTGGTCCTACCAGGCGCTCACGCCCGGGGCGGCCCGGTTCTTCCGTCACCTGTCCCTGCACCCCGGGCCGTCGGTGACCGCCGCCGCCGCTGCCTCGCTCGCGGCCGTGGAGATGCCGGCGGCCCGGCGGCACCTGCGGGAGCTGACCGCGGCCGGCCTGCTCTCCCGCGACGCCGAGGGGCGTTACGTCCTGCACGACCTGGTACGGGCCTACGGCGGCGAACTGGCCGAGGAGCGGCAGGACGACCGCCTCGGCGCCCGGGCGCGCCTGCTCGACTACCTCCGCCACCACGCCCACACCGCCAACCGCCACGTGTCGCAACTGGAGCCCGAGCCGGCGTACCCGCCGGCGGAGGGCGTCGCGCACGTCGCGATCGACAGCCGTGAGGACGCGCTGGACTGGTACCAGCAGGAGGAACCGGCCGCGGGACCCGCCGTGCAGTTCCTGGAGGACCCGCGGCTGCTGCGGCTGCGCGGCGACTGCGCTCGCGAGTGGATCGGCTACAACGTGATCGCGGGGCGCTGGGCCGAGGAGATCCCCGCCGCGCGGGTGGGGCTTCAGGCCGCTCTGGCGCTCGGCGACCCGGTCGCCACCGTGCGCAGCCGCTCGAACCTGACGCGGGCGCTGCTGGAGACCGGGCACACCGCGGAGGTCGACGAGTCGATCGACGTGATCCTCGGCGAACTGGAGGCGGTGCCCGCCGAGTTCCGGGCCCGCATCGAGTGCGAGATCGGGTTCTTCCGCATCCGGCAGGGGCGGTTCGCCGAGGCCCTGGAGCATCCGCGCAGGGCGCTGGAGCTGTACCGCGCGGCCGGGCACAGGGACGGGGTCGCGAGCACGCTCAGCAACGTCGGCTGGGTGCTGGCCCACACCGGTGCCTACGAGGAGGCCATCGCCACCTGCGAGCAGGCGCTGCCGCTGCTGCGGGAGACCGGGAACCTCCTGTTCGAGGCCGGGGCATGGGACGCGATCGGATTCGCCCAGCAGGGGCTGGGCCGTCTCGACGCCGCGATCGAGGGGTACGAGAGGGCGCTCGGGCTCTTCGCGGACCTCCACGACGACTACAACCGGGCCGACGTCCTGGACCACCTCGCCTCGGCCCAGCTGGAGCGCGGGCAGCATGAGCGGGCGCGGGCCAACTGGCTGCGCGCGGCGGAGCTGTTGAGCGCCCTGCGGGTGCGCCGCGCCGCGGACATGCGGGCCAAGGCCGAGACCCTGAAGCTGCCGGAGGTCCGTCCGGCCCGCTGACGCGCGGGCGCACGGCCGGCGGCACCACCGTCCCAACGCCCGCGCCCCAGCCGGTCGCACCACCCACCCTCCCGACGCCCACGCCTCCCCAGCCGGCGGCACCACCGTCCCTACGCCCGCGCCCCAGCCGGTGGCACCACCCTCCCTACGCCCGCGCCGGTCACCCTCCCCCACCCGCCCACAGCCCGTCGCACCACCCTCCCGGTGCGGACGGCGGCCGCCGGCTCCGCCCACCAGCCCACCCCTCTCAGCCTTCTCTCCTGACGGGCCCTCACCCGGCCCTCACCCACCCCAACCTGCGTAATTGACAACTCACTTGACTTGATATGACACACGCTGTTGAATCTCTCACATCGACAAGTCGGCTCGGAGGGCGGGACAGGCGATGGGGGACGACAGCACAGTCGGCATCATCCTGGCCGGCGGGCGGGGCGAGCGGGCGAAGCCCATCACCCTGCAGTCCGCCGACTACATCCGCAGCAAGGCGCTCATTCCGTTCGCCGGCAGGCCGCTCATCGAATGGATCGTCGAGGCCTGCCGTGACCAGGGCATACGCCGTTTCCACGTAGTGGCGCAGGGGGTGGAGAACCGCAGCCAGATCAAACTCGTGCTCGGCCACGGCGAGCGCTACGGAGTGGAGATCGACTACTCACGGGCCCGCTTCGACCCGTACAACGTGGGATCGGGCGCGGCCACCCTGCACAACCTGGAGCAGTGGAACCTGACGGGCACCGCACTGGTCCTGCCCGTCGACTCGCTGTTCGAGTTCTCGCTGGACAGGCTGCTCGCCGCCCAGCGGGACACCGGCGCGGTGGTCACCGTGGCCGCCGTCTCCCGCACCCCCGAGGAGATCGCCGGGAAGTACGGCGTCATGCGCACCACCGCGGCGGGCCTGGTGTGCGGCTTCCTGGAGAAGCCCCGACTGCCCGTCATCGAGCGGGAGTTCCCCGAGATCACCCAGCCGCAGGGGCCGCGCACCCTGGCCACCAACGCCGGGATGTACCTGATCGACTGCGCCCGGCTCCGGCTCGCCGCCCGCACCCCCGAACTCATCCGCCTCGCCCAGCAGCGCCTCGACTGGGGCAACGACCTGCTCCCCCGCCTCGTCGGCCTCGGTCACCCGGTGGCCGTCGAACCCATCGCACGCCTGGGCGACCTCGGCAACATCCACGACTACCTGGGCACGCTCGGCGACGCGCTCAGCGGCCTGTACCCGCAGATGGACCGGGCCCTCGGCACCCCGCTCAGCGCGGACCCGCGGTACTGGATCCACGAGAGCAGCCTGCGCGCCAAGGACCACATCACCGGGACCACCCTCGCGCAGAAGATCGCCGAGGGCAGCGTCGTCATCGGTCCGGGCGTCCGCATCGGCCGGCACGTCGAGATCGGCGCGGGCGTGCGGCTGCGCGCCACGGACGTCGGGGACGGCGTCGACCTGCACGAGGGCGCCCAGGTGGAGGGCAGTGTGCTCGGCGACTCCGCCGTGATCGGAGCGTACGCGCACATCAGCGACTCCTACGTGGGCCCGATGGTGCAGGTGCGCTCCGACGCCCGCGCCCCGGTACGGCTCGAAGCCCTGTCGGCCGTCGGCGACGGCGCCCAGCTGTGGTCGGGGACGCGGCTCTCGGGCGTCAGCGTCTATCCGCGGCTGCGCGTGCCGGCCGTCTCCGGAGTGCCCAGCGGCACCCAGCTCACCAGCTCGGACGACATCCTGCAGTGGGTGTGACCCGCCCCCTGCACCTCTTGAGGAGAGGTTCCAGTGAACACTGCCATCGCCGTGATCGGCGGCACCGGCCGGGTCGGACGGATCGTCACCCGCAAGCTCCTCGACCGTGGTGAGTCCGTCCGCGTCATCGGCCGCAGCACCCAGCGCGCCCGGCGCCATCTGCCGCCCCGCGCGCAGTTCTTCCTCGGTGACGTCCGCGACCCCGAGTCCCTGTCCGCCCCGCTGGACGGCTGCTCCGCAGTCGTCTACACCGTGGAACCCGGCACCGACCCCGCGGGCCCCGACAGTCCGCGAAGCACCCTGCACGCGGGGGTGCTCAACACCCTGGACGCGCTCCAGCGCCACAGCGCCCTCGGACGCGCGCAGTTCGTCCTCGTCAGCCAGCGGCACGTGACCCGTCCCGAGCATCCGATGAACGCCTACGGGCGCATGCTCGACTGGCGGCTGGCCGGTGAGAACGCCGTCCGCGCCTCCGGCCTCGACTACACGATCATCCGCCCGGGCTGGCTGACCGACCGCACCGAACTGGCCGACGACGGCCGCGTCCACCTGGAGCAGGGCGACCGCAGGGACGGTTACGTCGCCCTCCAGGACGTGGCCGAGGCCTGCGTACAGGCCCTGTACTGCCCGTCCGCCAAGGGGCTGACCTTCGAGATGCGCAACGGCGCGGGCAGCCCTCCCGGCGACTGGGAGGACCTGTTCGCCGGGCTCAGCGCGGACGAGGCCGTCCCGCTGCACGCCCCGGCCTGAACACCCCGGCCCGGACACCCCGGGCCCTCGTCACCA
Source organism: Streptomyces sp. NPDC006743 (assembly GCF_040703815.1). Classification (NCBI taxonomy): domain Bacteria; kingdom Bacillati; phylum Actinomycetota; class Actinomycetes; order Kitasatosporales; family Streptomycetaceae; genus Streptomyces; species Streptomyces sp. NPDC006743. The sequence continues at coordinate 19,224 of NZ_JBEYJA010000007.1, forward strand.
CGGCACGTGCACGCCCCCTTTGACGCGAAACCGGAGACCACCATGACCGAGACGCCGCAGATCTCGGCGGGACGCCCCCAGCCTCTGGGTTCCACCGTCGTCGACGGCGGAGTCAACTTCTCCGTCTTCTCGGAGCACGCCACCCGTGTCGACCTGCTGCTCTTCGACAAGTGCGACGACCCGCGGCCCTCGCGGACCATCCACCTCCACCCCGACAAGCACCGCAGCTTCCACTTCTGGCACTGCCACGTCGCCGGCATCGGTGCCGGACAGGTCTACGCGTACCGGATGGACGGACCGCGCGACCCCAAGCGGTCGGGCACCCGCTTCGACCACCGCAAGGTGCTGCTCGACCCGTACGCCCGCGCCAACATCAACTCCCGCTGGAACCGCACGCTGGCGATCGGACTGCAGGACAACGTCGAGACGTGCATGCGCAGCCTCGTCGTCGACCTCGACGACTACGACTGGGAGGGCGACCAGCCGCTGCGCACGCCGATGGAGGACACGGTCGTCTACGAGATGCACGTGCGCGGTCTGACGGCGTCGCCCACGTCGCGGGCGGCGAGCCCGGGGACGTTCTCCGCGGTGATCGAGAAGATCCCGCACCTCAAGCGGCTCGGCATCACTGCCGTCGAACTGCTGCCCGTCTTCGACTTCGACGAGACGCACGTCCTGCGCAACGGCCCCGACGGAACCCCGCTGCACAACTACTGGGGCTACGACCCGTACGGGTTCTTCGCACCGCACACCGGCTACTGCACCTCGCCTCATCTGAACACGCACATCGCGGAGTTCAGGAACATGGTCAAGGAGCTGCACCGGGCCGGCATCGAGGTGATCCTCGACGTCGTCTTCAACCACACCAGCGAGGGCAACGAGTTCGGTCCGACCATCAGCTTCCGCGGCCAGGCCAACGAGGCGTACTACCACCTGTGGCCGCAGGACCGCAGCCACTACATGGACTTCACCGGCTGCGGCAACGCGGTCAACGCCAACCACCCCTTCGTCGCCAAGTTCATCGTCGAGTCCCTGGAGTACTGGGTCACCGAGCACCACGTCGACGGCTTCCGCTTCGACCTGGCCTCCGAGCTGTCGCGCGGCGACCAGGGCTACGAGATGGCGGTGCCGCCGGTCCTGTGGGCGATCGAACTGTCCAAGGTGCTCGCCGAGACGAAGATCATCGCCGAGCCGTGGGACGGCGGCGGCCTCTACCAGGTGGGCCGCTTCCCCGGCAAGCGCTGGGCCCAGTGGAACGGGCCGTTCCGTGACGACGTGCGGCGCTTCGTGCGCGGGGACGCCGGGGTGGTCGGTGACCTCGCCAAGCGGCTCGGCGGCTCCGAGGACCTTTTCGGTCCGCAGAAGGAACTGCCGACCAACAGCATCAACTTCGTCACCTGTCACGACGGCTTCACCCTCAACGACCTGGTGAGCTACGACCACAAGCACAACTACGCCAACGGCGAGGCCGACACCGACGGGGCGGCCGAGAACTTCAGCTGGAACTGCGGGGCCGAGGGCCCCAGCGACGACCCGGAGGTGGAGCGCCTGCGCGTTCGGCAGATCAAGAACCTGCTGTCGGTGCTGATGCTCAGCAGGGGCGTGCCGATGCTGCTGGCGGGTGACGAGTTCCGCAACAGCCAGAACGGCAACAACAACGCGTACTGCCAGGACAACCCGACGTCCTGGCTGGACTGGGACCAGGCCGACAAGGAGGAGGAGACCTTCGAGTTCGTCCGGCGCCTGATCGGGCTGCGGCGCCGCTTCCGCACCTTCCGCGCACCCCACTTCTACACCGGGCACCTCAACTCACGGCAGCTGCCGGACGTCACCTGGCACGGCACGCGCCTGGAGCAGCCCGGCTGGGAGGACACCAACGCCCGCGTCCTGGCCTGCACGCTCGGCGGGTTCGACGGCGATCCCGACCTCCACCTGATCCTCAACATGTACCACCTGGGCCTCGACTTCGAGCTGCCGCACATCCGCGGCCACCGCTGGCACCGCATCCTGGACACCGCCCAGGCGGGCCCGCGCGATCTCCTTCCGGCCGGCCAAGAGGAGCCGCACGACGACCACACCTTCCACGCCCACGGCCGCAGCGTCGTGCTGCTGGCGGCCCTGTCTGACGCGAAGGACAATCCCCGATGAGTGGATCCGCAGCACGTCGCCGCACGTTCTCCGACACGCTCGCCGGTTACGTCACCTACTTCAGCCCCACCGGTCGCCGCTTCGGTCTGCGCACCTCGGACGACCGTGAGTTCACCGTGCACCTGCCCCGCAACGTCGCCTCGCGCATCGTGCGCAACCTCGGCGACGACTACCGCGACACCACCGACGCCACCGTGGACATGCTCGCCGAGGGCCGTTACCTGTTCGCGTACGGCATCTGCTACGAGTGGGAGGGCGGCGAGCGGTTCGAGGCGAAGGAGATCACCTTCCCCGAGGAGCACCGCGGGGCCTACGTCTTCGAGCACCCCTCCTGGTGGGTCCAGCAGGCCACCGCGGTCGCCGACTTCTACCTGCGCGGTCACTTCCCCGACGGCAAGTACGACTGGCGCAACTTCCGCACGCACCTGACCCTGCACGGCACGCACCTGCCGGACTTCGACGGCACGGACGTGCGCCAGGAGACCGACACCATCTCGCGACTCGTGTACGGTCTGGCCACCGCCTACCTGCTGACCGGCGAGGACCGCTTCCTGGACGCGGCCGAGTCGGGCACGGAGTACCTGCGCGAGCACATGCGGGTCACCGACGAGCAGGACGGGTTCGTCTACTGGTACCACGGCATCGACGTCACCCCGACCGGCCAGCGCAAGGTGTACGCCTCGGAGTTCGGCGACGACGTCGACGCCATCCCGATGTACGAGCAGATCTACGCGCTCGCCGGCCCCACCCAGACGTACCGGATCACCGGTGACCCGCGGATCCTGGCGGACATCGACCGCACGGTGACCCTGTTCGAGCGGTTCTTCAGGGACCCGGAGCACGGCGGGTTCTTCTCGCACATCGACCCGATCACGCTCGACCCGCACGCCGACTCGCTCGGCCCCAACCGGTCGCGCAAGAACTGGAACTCGGTCGGCGACCACGCCCCCGCGTACCTGATCAACGCCTACCTGGCCACCGGACGCCAGGACTTCGCGGCGCTCCTGGAGGAGACCGCGGACACCATCGTCGAGCGCTTCCCCGACGAACCGGACAGCCCGTTCGTGCAGGAGCGGTTCCACGCCGACTGGTCGCCCGACCGCACCTGGGGCTGGCAGCAGGACCGGGCCGTCGTCGGTCACAACCTGAAGATCGCCTGGAACCTGACCCGCATCAAGTCCCTCATCGACAAGGACGGCTACGGGGCGCTCGCCGAACGCATCGGCGAGATCATGCCGGCCGTGGGCAGCGACCAGTTGCGCGGCGGCTGGTACGACGTGGTGGAGCGCAAGGCCGACCCGGACAGCGGCATGCACCGCATGGTGTGGCACGACCGCAAGGCCTGGTGGCAGCAGGAACAGGCGATCCTCGCCTACCTGATCCTCGCCGGCACCACCAACGACCCCGAGCACCTGCGCCTGGCCCGCGAGGCGGCCTCGTTCCACAACGCGTTCTTCCTCGACTACGACGACGGCGGCGTGTACTTCAACGTGCAGGCCAACGGCATCCCGTACCTGCTCGGCACCGAACGGCTCAAGGGCAGCCACTCCATGGCCGGCTACCACTCCCTGGAGCTGTGCTACCTGGCCGCCGCCTACACCGGCCTGCTCATCAGCAACGACACCCTCACCCTGCACTTCCGTCCGCGTCCGGACGACCTGCCCGACCGCGTGCTGCGCGTCGCGCCCGACCTGCTGCCCGCCGGTTCGGTGGAGCTGACCGGGGTGTGGGTGGACGGCGCCCCGTACCACAACTTCGACGCCAAGGAGCTGACCGTCCGGCTGCCCCACGGGGACACCCCGGTGCGGGTGCGTGTCGAGCTGGAGGCCGCGCAGATGCGGCTGCGGATGCGCACCGAGTTCGACGGCGACACCGCGCACGTGCGCTGCGCCGGCGTCATCGACACCGCGGAGCTGGAGAAGTTCCGGCGGATCCTGGCCGAGGTGATGGCGGCCGAGCCGGAGCGCGTGGAGTTCCACCTGTGCGAGGTCACCGCGATGAGCCGGCCCGCCATCAACGAACTCCTCTTCCAGCGCACCAAGGCCGGGCTCGACGTCGACTTCGTCATCGTCGGCTGCGCCCTGCCCGACGTCGCCGACGCGCTGCTCGCCACCGATGCCTTCCTCCTCGAGGGCGGGGACGCGTGCGCCCATGACTGAATCCCTGTTCCAGCCGAATGTTCCGCACCGCCTTGGGAGCACTGTGTCCTCTCCGACTCCCCTCTCCGCGTCCCTGCCCCTGTCCTTCCAGGCCTACTGCGGCGACCTGTTCCGTGAACTGGCCCGCTCCGACCAGCGGCGCTGGGGAGAGGTCTATCTGCGGGGCCTGCTGTCGGTGCCGGGCCGCAAGACGCCCACCCGGATCTCCGAGCACGTGCTCGGGCGGCCCGCCGTGCAGCAGCTCCAGCAGTTCGTGCACCAGAGCCCGTGGGAGTGCGCGCCGGTGCGGCGGCAGACGGCGCTGCGCCTCGCCCAGACCTTCCCGGTCGAGGCCTGGTCGGTCGACGAGGTCGTCTTCGTGAAGAACGGCGACCGTTCGGTGGGGGTGGCCCGCCAGTACGTGCCGTCCCAGGAGCGCACCGTCAACTGCCAGCTCGCCTGCGCAGTCTCCCTGGTGGGCGCCGGCGGGGGCCTGCCGGTGAACTGGCGGCTGCTGCTCCCGCCTCACTGGGACCGTGACGAGGAGTTACGGCGAGCCGCGCACCTGCCCGCCCACGAGCAGTCGCGGCCCCGCTGGCACTACGTCCTGGAGGCGGTCGACGAGATGACGGAGGAGTGGCTGCTCGATCCGCGTCCGGTGCTCGCCGACTGGCGCCACGAGTCCGAGACCGATCCGCTGCTGTGCGGTCTGGAGGCGCGAGGCCTCGGTTACCTCGTGCAGGTGTCGCCGCGCACCGCCGTCACCATGCCGCGTCCGCACTCGGCGCTGCCCGCGGTGCGCGGTACGGTCGCCGACCTCGCCGCGCACGTGGCCCGGCGCACCGAGCGCACGCCGGTCAGCTGGCAGGACCCGGTGACCGGGCGCAGGCACCGCTCGCAGTACCTGGCCACGCCCGCGCTGCTGTGCGCGCGGCCGGCGGCCGGCCGGGCCGCGACCGCGCACCGGCCGACCCCGCGCCACCTGGTCGCGGACTGGCCGTTCGGGCGGCCCGAGCCGCGCGCCTACTGGCTGACGAACCTGCCGGCCCGGCGGCTGGCCGAGGCGCTGCCGCTGGCCCAGCTGCGGTCCCTGGCCGGTGCGGGTCTGCAGCGGCTGCACGAGGACTTCGGACTCGGTGACTTCGAGGGCCGCTCCTTCCGCGGCTGGCACCACCACGTCACGCTCGCCTCGGCCGCGCTCGGCTTCGCCGCGCTGCGGGGGGCTGCCGCGCCCCGGCCCGAACGGGTGCTGAGCGGGTCCGCGGTCTGAACGGATCCGCGGTCCGAGCGGGTCCGGCCCGATTCGTTCGCGACACCTGTCCGGTGGCGGTCCGCCCGCCACCGGACAGGTGTGTCCGGCCCTCCACGTCCGGCCCCTCCACTTCCGGCCGCGCCACACCCGGCACCACCGCGCCCGGCACCAATGCGCCCGGCGCCCTCACGTCCGGCACCCCCGCCGGCACCACTACGCCCGGCGCCCCCGCGCCCAGCAGCCCCGCGTCCGGCGCCCTCGCCTCCGGCTCCGCGGTCTTCGGCACCACCCGCTCCCGGCGCTACCGTGTCCGCTCCGCCTCCTCCGTCTTCTGCCTCCTCCTGGTCCTCGCCTTCGTCTCCGCCTTCGTCCAGCCGACCTTCGTCCAGTCGATGTCGCCGAGTCCGGGGACCCCGTAGTTCGCGAGCCCGGTCCGGACCGCCATCACCTGCGGGCGCTGGTACAGCTCGATGTCGTGCCCGAGGCGCCAGATCTCGGCGTCCGCCTGGTTGTACAGCGCGGTGGCGCGCTTGTGGTCCAGGGTGCCCGCGGCCTGGCGCAGCAGCTTGTCGACGGTGGCGTCACCGACCCTGCCGTAGTTCAGGAACGACTGGGCTCCGTGCGGCCGTTGGTAGATCGACAGGACGCCGCTGGGGTAGGTGAGACCGACGAAGCGGAAGATGGCCAGGTCGAAGTCGCCCTGGTTCAGGTACTTCGCGGTGTAGTCGTTGGTGGGGACCTTCACGATGTCGACCTCGATGCCCGCCCGGGCCAGCATCGACTGGACGAGCTGGGAGAGGTCGAGGCCCAGGCGGTTGGTGGCGGTGCTGATGACGAACCGGAGCCGCAGCTTCTTGCCGTCCTTGGTGCGCGGTCCGCCGTCCCCGTGCCGTTTCCAGCCCGCCCGGTCGAGGATGCGGCACGCCTCGGCGAGGTCGTAGGTGCCCCAGGGGGCGGAGTGGTCGGCGTACCCGGGCTGGTTGGTCATGAAGATGTGGTTGCCGAGCAGGGGCACGCCGACGGGCAGTCCCCGGGCGGCGACGCCGGCCAGTGCCTCCCGGTCGACGGCCCGCTGCACGGCATGCCTGACCTCGACGTCGGCGAGCGGCCCGGCGGCGCCGTTGAGGGCGACGTGCACCTCGTCCCAGGCGGAGCCGGTCCGTATCACGCTGTCCTCGGCGTCCTTCAGCTGGGCGTAGTCCTCGGTGCTGCCGGCGTTGACGGCGTCGATCTCCCCGTTGCGGTAGGCCTGCAGGGCGGCGGCGGGCAGCAGGGTGCGCAGCACGATCTTGTCGAGCCGGGGCCGGGCGCCCCACCAGTGGGGGTCGCGGACGACGGTCACGGTCTCGGTGGTCCCATCGAGCGAGCCGATCGTGAACGGCCCGGCGGTGACCGGGACCCGGCCGATCCAGCCCTGGTTGAACTGCGCGGGAGTGGTGATCGCGGAGGCCGGGTACAGCGGCGTGAACAGCCGCTGCCAGTCGGTGTAGGGGGTGCGGAAGACGATCTTCACCTCATGGGCGCCGGGTCCGTCCGGTCCTTCGCCCACCGACGCGATCTGGTCGTAGCCCGTGGGGTCGGCGACGTGGTAGCGGTCGTCACCGCGGCCGAGGGCCCGCCACTGGGCGGCGAAGTCCGCCGCCGTGACGGGCCGCCCGTCGGACCAGCGGGCCTTGGGATTGAGCCGGTAGAGGACGGTCTGCGGTGCCGTGTCGGTGACCTTCGCCGACAGGAGGTAGTCGGTGTCGGGGCGGGGGACCCCGGTGGCGTCACGCCGGAAGAGGCTGGGCTCCACCAGTTGCGCGAGCTGGCACACCCCGTCGGTGGCCCCGTCGACCTGGTGGAAGTTGAGCTGGGTGGGCCAGGCGGAGATGGCGAGGGTGAGCGTCCCGCCGTCGCGGAGCCGGGTGGCCGGCGCGGCGCCGATGCTCTGGGAGCCGTACGTCGCCGCCGCGACGGGCCGCCCCGTGTCCGGTGGGCCGCCCGGACCGCTGCACCCCGCGAGCACCGCCGCCACCAGCAGTCCGACGATGACGGCTCCGACGCGACGTAATCGGCTCACAGGGCCCTCCTGGTCAATGCAAAAGATCACCAAAGGATGCGAACTGACCTACGATTTCGGTCAGTTGAATTTATCATCGACGGGTAACGCGCTCACCAACTCAGCCCGCCGCCCGTCCACCGAGGAGGCTCATGGCCGGCCGTGCGCTCGCGCGCATCGCGCGCAGCGGCGCCCTCCTCCTCGTCTCGGTCCTCGTGTCGTACGTGATCGCCTCGGTGGCGCTCAGCCCGCGCGCCCACTTCGAGAACCGCACCCCCCGGCCGCCCGCCTGGGCGGTCGACCACGAGCTGGCCTCGCTCGGCCTGGACGACCGCACTCCGGTCCTCGTCCGGTTCGGGCACTGGTCGTGGCGGGCGCTCCACGGGGACCTCGGGCGCACGCTCGACGGCGGCTCGGTGAACGCCGAGTTCGGGCGGCGGGTCGGTGTCTCGGTGCGGCTGCTGCTGGCGGGCACGGTGGCGGGGACGGGCCTCGGGGTGCTCGCGGGCCTGTGGGCGGCCGTGCGCCGGGGCCGCCTGCCGGACCACGCGCTGACGGTCCTCTCCTTCCTGGTCCTGTCCGTCCCCACGTTCGTGCTCGCCCTGCTGCTCAAGGACGGCGCGCTCTCCTTCAACCACGGCGTCGGCCACACGGTGATCCGTTACACGGGCGAGTCGACCCCGGGCCGCAGGGGCGGCTTGCTGTCGCAACTCGCGGACCGCGCCTCCCACTTGGTGCTGCCGACCGCGACGGTGGCGCTCGGCACGATCGCGTCCTACAGCCGCTACCAGCGCGCCGCGACCCTGGACGTGCTCGCCGCCGACCACCTGCGCGCCGCGCAGGCCAAGGGGCTCACGCCCGGCCGGGCGCTGCTCCGCCACGGTCTGCGGGTCTCGCTCGTGCCGATGACGACGTTCTTCTCCTTCGGCTTCCTCGCCCTGTTCACCGGTTCGGTCTTCGCCGAGCAGATCTTCGGCTGGCCCGGCATGGGGTGCTGGTTCCTGGACGCGGCGCAGGAGGGCGACGTCAACTCGGTCGTCGCGGTCTGTCTGTTCGCGGCCGTGGCGGTGCTCCTGGCGGGGCTGCTCGCCGACGCGCTGCTGCTGGTGCTCGACCCGCGGGTACGCCGGTGACCCGCGCCCTGACGCGGTCCCCGGCCGCTCTCGTGGGCCTCTTCCTGATCGCGTCGCTGTGCCTGTACGCGGCCGTCGGACCGTACGTGTCCGCGTGGTCCCCCACCGACGTCGACTACGCGGCGCTCAGTGCGCCGCCGGATCCGAGCCACTGGTTCGGCACCAACCGGATCGGGCAGGACGTGTTCGCGCAGACCGCGCGGGGCCTGCAGAAGTCCCTCCTGATCGGCCTGTTCGTGGCGCTGGCGGGTACGGCGTTCGCCGCCCTGGTCGGTACCTGCGCCGGGTACTTCGGCGGCTGGAGCGACCGGGCCCTCACGTTCGTGGTGGACGTGTTCCTCGTGGTGCCCGGCTTCCTGGTGCTCGTCGTGGCGGCGCCCGCGCTGCGCCCGGCGGGCTGGGTGGCCTACGCGGGGGCGCTGGCCGCGCTCGGCTGGATGCTCACGGCGCGGGCGGTCCGCGCGATGGCACTCTCCCTGCGTGAGCGCCCGTACGTGACGGCGGCCCGGCACATGGGCGTACGTCCGCCGGTCATCGTCCGCCGGCACATCCTGCCGCACATGACGTCGTTCCTGATCGCCCACGCGACGGTCTCGACGGCCGGTGCGGTGGTCAGCGAGGCGGGCCTGTCCTACGCCGGTTTCGGTGTGCAGCCGCCCGACGTGTCCCTGGGCACGCTGATCGCGGACAGCACGGAGGCCGCGCTGACCTATCCGTGGATGTTCTTCTTCCCCACCGGCATGCTGCTCTGCTTCGTGCTCGCGGTGAACCTGGTCGGTGACGCGCTGCGCCGGGCGCTCGACCCGTCGGGTGCCCGGGCCGAGGTCCCGGCATGAGCACGGTCCTCGAACTCCGGGACCTGTACGTCGATTTCGGCTCCGGACGTGTCGCCGTGCGGGGTGTCGACCTCACGCTGCGCCGCGGCGAGGTGCTCGGTCTGGTCGGCGAGTCGGGCGCGGGCAAGTCCCTCACGGCGCTCGCGGCGCTCGGACTGCTGCCGCGCGGGGCGCGGGTGCGCGGCTCGGTGCGGCTGCTCGGCACCGAGCTGGTCGGCCTTCCCGTACGCGAGCTGGCGCGGCTGCGCGGCAGCCGGATCTCCCTGGTGTTCCAGGACCCGCTGGCCGCGTTCACGCCGGTGCACCGCATCGGGGACCAGATCGGCGAGGTGCTGCGCATCCACGAACGGCCGCGCCCCGGCCGCCGTTCCGCGCGGCGCCGTGCGGTCGAACTGCTGACCGAGCTGGGCGTCCCCGACCCGGAGCGGGTCTGCCGCGCCTACCCGCACGAACTCTCCGGCGGTCTGCGCCAGCGCGCCATGATCGCGATGGCGGTCGCGGGCCGCCCCGATGTCATCGTCGCCGACGAACCCACCAGTTCCCTCGACGTCAGCGTGCAGGCCGAGATCCTCGCGGCCCTGCGGCAGGCGCGGGCGGCCACCGGGGCGGCACTGCTGCTCGTCAGCCACGACCTCGGCGCGGTCGCGGGCACGGCCGACCGGGTGGCGGTGATGTACGCGGGCCGGGTGGTGGAGACCGCCCCGGCGGACACCCTGTTCGCCGGGCCCCGGATGCCGTACACGGTGGGGCTGCTCGCCGCGGCCCCCCGGCTGGACGCGGCCCACCCCCTGACCCAGATACCGGGCAGGCCGCCGGCGCCGGACGAAGGGAACGAGGGCTGCGGGTTCGCCCCGCGCTGCCCGGTGGCGGGTCCGGGGTGCGCGACCACCGTGCCCGAGCTGGAACTCGTGTCCGCCGGTGTGCCGCCGGACGCGGGAGCGAAGGCCCCGGTGCCCCCTGCCTCGGCGCGCACCCGGCCGCCCTCGGCGGGCGGCCACCTGGTGGCCTGCCTGGACCCCGGGGCCACGGCCACCCGCACGGCGGCGGACCTCTACCCCACCTCTCCCCCGCCCAGGCCCCGCACTCCGGTGCCGGCCGCGACCGGCAACGCGTCCCTGGACGCGCCGGCCCTGCGGGTCACGGCCCTGCGGGCCACCTACGGCACCCACCGTGCCGTGCACCACGCCGACCTCCAGGTGAGCGGCGGCGAGACCGTCGCGCTGGTCGGCGAGTCCGGCGCGGGGAAGTCGACGACGCTGGCCCGGATCATCGCCCTCACCGCACCGGAGTCCGGGCGCATCGAGGTCCTGGGACAGGACACGGCCCGGCTCACCCGGTCCGGGGCGCGGCGCCTGCGCGGCCGGGTGCAGATGGTGCTCCAGGACCCCGCGGCGAGCCTGGACCCCCGGATGACGATCGCCCGGATCATCGCCGAGCCGCTGGAGGCCCAGGGCGCGTCCGCCGCCCGCGTGGCCTCCCGGACGGCCGAGTTGCTCGCCCAGGTGGAGCTGGACCCGCGGACCGCCGGACGGCTCCCGCACCAGCTCTCCGGCGGCCAGGTGCAGCGCGTGGCCCTGGCCCGCGCCCTCGCCGTCCGTCCCGAACTGCTCCTGCTGGACGAGCCCGTCTCGGCGCTCGACGTCTGTGTGCAGGCGGGCGTCATCGCCCTGCTGCGCCGCCTGACCTCCGCGCCCGGCAGTCCGGCCTGTCTGCTCGTCTCGCACGACCTCGCGGTGGTGCGGCAGCTCGCGGACCGGGTCGTGGTCATGCACGGCGGCCGGACCGTGGAGTCGGGCACCGTCGACGCGGTGTTCGACCGTCCCCGGCACCCTTACACACGCGCCCTGCTGTCCGCCGTGCCCGTCCTCGGGCCGCGCGCGCGGCGGCCGCGCCCGGTCCGGCCGCTCACCCCCTGGGAGGACGTCGACACGTCCACCGGCTGCGCCTACCGGGGGAGCTGCGCCGTCTACCGCCGGCTCCCGGCGGAGCACCGTCTGCTGTGCGAGCGCGACCTGCCCGCGCCCCCGGCGGCGGACGGCGCTGCCTGCCATTTCCCCCGGACGGACGAGGGGGCGCCCCTCCACGGCCGGCCGGCCCCGGAGGAACACCCCCCTGCCGCCCAGTGATCCGGCAGGGCGTCCGGTGCGCCGGGGCCGGACCCGGGTTCCCCCCGGGCGGCTCACCGGGACGCCGGTGAGCCGCCCGGGGACGCCGGTCAGCAGCAGGCCCCGCCGATCGACGCCTCCTTGCTGACCGGGACCGGCCGGCCGGCTCCGGCGGAATCGATGCGCCAGCCGAGGACCGCGCCTCCCCCCACGCACAGAACCAGGAGGAGTACCAGCAGACTGTTCCTCATCGTCGAGCCCCCCAATCGTCACGCTCTTCTGTGAGTTGACAAGCTGAGTCAAGTATCAGTCACTTCTTTAGTCAAGTAATAGCACGGCAAAGCCCGCTGGCCGATCCAGTCGATCTCCCTACTCCCCTTGGGGAGAGGAGACTTGACCCACACCCCTAGGCTTCGCAGAGTCACGCTGGTAACTTTGAGTTGTCACACAACTAGTCATGAACTCCGGAAGGAGTCCCCATGGATCACGCCAAGGTGGAACAGGCAGAGGGCCTTGGGGGCCGCATAAGGACCCTTCGGACACGGCGCGGACTGAAGCAGCAGGACCTGGCCTCGGCCGACGCCTCGACGAGCTACATCTCCCTGATCGAGTCCGGCAAGCGAGTGCCGTCACCCGCGGTGCTGGCCGCCATCGCGGAGAAGCTCGGCACCTCCACCGACTACCTGCTGACCGGGGTCGACGACCGCCGCGCCGAGGAGAACCGGCTGAAGCTGGCCTTCGCCGAGATGGCGCTGCGCAACGGGGACAACGGCGAGGCCCTGCAGTCCTTCGGTGAACTCCTCTCCCAGCGCTCGACCCTGGACGGTGCCATGATCCGGCGCGCTCTCATCGGCCAGGCCGCCGCGCTCGAGAAGACCGGCCGCCTCGAAGCCGCGCTCTCCGTCCTCGACGGCCTGCACCGCGACCCCTCGATCGCCGTCGGCTCCGACGAATGGTGCCGCATCGCCGTCGCCCTGTGCCGCTGCTACCGCGACGCCGGGGACGTCGCGCTCAGCATCGACATCGGTGAACGGGCGGTGGCCCAGCTCGACGGACTCGGCCTCGAGACGACGATGGACCACATCCAGCTCGGCGTCACCCTCATGGGCTCCTACCACATGCGCGGCGACCTCACCCGCGCCCAGCTCCTCGGGGAGCGCCTGCTGCCCGCCGCCGAGACCCAGGGCTCCCACGGGGCGCGCGGCGCCGTCTACTGGAACGCGGGACTCGTCGCGGGCTCCCAGGGGCGGCTGAGCGAGGCGATCGCCCTGACCGAGCGGGCCCTGGCGATGATGGCCGAGGGCGACAACGCGCGCCATGCGGCCATGCTCAGGATGAACTACGGCTCGATGCTCCTCCAGCTGGACCCGCCCCGCCCCGAACAGGCCGTGGAACTGCTGGAGTCCGCGCAGGAGACGCTGGCCGAGGTCGGCAGCGCCAGCGAGCTGTCCCGCTGCGAGCTGAACCTGGCCAAGGCGGAGAAGCAGCTCGGCCACTGGGACACGGCCGCCGCCCACGCGGAGCGGGCGCTCGGGCTGCTCGGCTCCGACTCCCGGGTGCTGTCCGCGCTGGCCCGGACCTACCTCGCCGAGATCTGCCTGCTGCGCAGCGCCCCGGAAGAGGCCGTCCAGCACCTCCAGTCGGCCGCACGCCAGTTGCGGCAGCTGCCGGCCTCCCAGGACTCCGCGCAGACCTGGCGCCACATCGGCGACCTGTGGCGCCACCACGGCAACACCGACGAGGCGCTCAAGGCCTACGACATGGCGCTCACCACCGCCGGCCTGGCTCGCACCCGTGCCCCGGAGGCCGCCCTCACCGACCGGCGCTGACCACCACCTCCACCACCCGGTCCCGCAGCCGTTCCATCGCCGCGACCGTCCCCGCCTCCACGTTCACCCGGACGACGGGGCCGGTCCCCGGTACGCGCACGTTGAACCAGGCGCCGTCGGCCAGCTCGCCGGTCACACCGTCGAGGTGGTCGAGCGCCGTGCCCTCGGCGGCGAAGTGCCGCACCACGCGCTGCAGGGCGGCCAGCGGGTCGGGCACCCGCACCTCGAGCGTGCCGGAGCAGGCGTACCGGTCGTGCCGGGCGGCCAGTTCCGACAGCTCCCGGCCCGACTCGCCGAGTTCCGCCAGCAGGTGCAGCGCGGCCAGCATGCCGGTGTCGGCGTACCAGAAGTCACGGAAGTAGTAGTGGCCGCTGTGCGCGCCGCCGAACGCCGCGTCCTGTTCGGCCATCAGCGCCTTGACGGCGGCCGGACCGGTGCGCGAGCGCACCGGGATGCCGCCCGCCTCCTTGATGGCGTCGATGGCGGAGGTGGCGGTCAGCAGGTCGTGGACCACCGCGGCGCCCGGCCGGCGGGCCAGTTCCCGCCCGGCCACCAGCGCGATCACCGTGGCGGGCGGCACCGGCGCGCCGCGCTCGTCGACGGCGGCCATCCGGTTCCCGTCCCCGTCGAAGGCCAGCCCGGCGTCGGCCCCCGACTCGCGCACCTTCTCGCCCAGCGCGCCCACGTCGGCCAGGTACGGCGCCCAGTGCGGGACCGGGCCCGCCAACTCGAAGTGCAGCGGGACCAGTTCGATCGACGGGTGGCCGAGGACGAGCGGCGCGGTGCGGGCCGCCGCCCCGTTGCCGGCGTCGACGACGACCTTCAGCGGGCGGATGTCCGAGAGGTCGACGAGCGTGCGCAGGTGCCCGGCGTAGTCGGGCAGGAGGCGGGCGGGCAGCACCGAGCCGGGGCGGTCGGCCAGTGGCGGGCGCGGTCCGCGCAGGCGGCGGCGGAGCAGTTCCATGCCGCTGCCCTCGTCGACGTCGACGGCGCCCGCGTGGCACAGCCGGATCCCGTTGTACGCGGCCGGTGCCCGGTCGGCGGTGATCATGGCGCCGGGGACGTCCAGGCGGCCCGAGACGTAGGACAGGTAGTCGGTGGAGCCCAGGCCCGCGTCGACGACGTCGGCGCCCTGGTCGAGGACGCCCTGGCCGAACGCGTCGGCGAGGCAGGGCGAGGACGCCCGCGCGTCGTGGGCCACGGCGACCGTGCCCGCGCCGGTCAGCTCGGTGAAGGCGGCTCCGGCGCGGTAGGCGAGGCCGGGGTCGACCTCGGCGCGGAACAGGCCCCGGATGTCGTACGGGGTCACGATCCGGTCGTACAGGTCGTCCTCGGGTTCAGTGGTCATCGAGGCAGTTCTCCTCAAGGTCGGGGACGGGGCCGCCGGCCGGCTCCGGCCGGCGGCCCGACGCCGTCGTCGCGCGGGTTCCGGGCGGGCGGGGCCGGGTGCGGCGTCCCGTCACGTACGGGCCAGCCGGTGCACCGCCTCCAGCGGGATCGGCAGCCAGTCCGGGCGGTGCCGGTGCTCGTAGACGGCCTCGTAGACAGCCTTGTCCGCTTCGAACGCCCGGAGCCACAGGGGGTGGCAGTGCGGATCCGTGCCGCCGGCGTCCGCGTAACCGGCCAGGAACGCGCGGCGGTTGCGCAGCGCCCAGGCCCGTGCGCGGCGGGCACGGCGCAGACGGGGTCCCGGGGCGTCGTCCGGATCGCGTGCGCGCAGGGCCCGCAGGCCCGCCTGGGCGGCGTAGTCGAAGGAGCGGAGCATGCCCGCCAGGTCCCTCAGCACCGGCTGCGGGGCGGCGCGTTCGGCGGCGGGACGCGCCGGTTCGCCCTCGAAGTCGATCAGCCGCCAGCCGGACGGCGTGGGCAGCGCCTGGCCCAGGTGCAGGTCGCCGTGGACCCGCTGGGCGAGGACGGGGCAGCCGCGCGCGCCGGCCCGCGCGTAGTCGTCGTAGAGCCGGGTGATCGGGGCCCGGTGGCGGGCCAGCGCCGGTACCTCCCGCATCGCCCGGTCCAGACGCTCGGTCATCTCGGCCGCCTGGCGTGCGATGTCGTGCGGGGTGAGCAGCACCCGCGGGAAGACGTCGGCCAGCGCCGTGTGCACCTCGGCGACGGCCGCGCCCAGGGCCCGGGCGTGCGCGGTGAAGCCGCCGGTCGCCGGGACGGTGGGGCAGGTGCCGTCCACGCAGTCGGTGACCTGGCGCACCGCGGCCTGCCAGCCGTCGCCCTCGGCGGGCAGGAGGTCCTCCATGAGCCCGAGGACCAGGCCGGTGGGTCCGCCGAGCAGGGTGCCGTGCAGCCGCGGGGTGCGGACGCAGTTCGCCTCGGTGAGCGCGCGCAGCGTCTCGACCTCCAGGTGGGTGCCGGGTTCGGGGCGCCGGTAGATCTTGAGCAGCAGCCGGTCGCCGTAGACGACGGCGCTGTTGCTCTGGTCGGCGGTCAGCGGCCGGGGCACCAGGCCCACGGGCAGCGGCATCCGGGTGGCGCGGTGCAGGCGCAGGCCGCCGTCGGTGCCCTGCGCGAGGTGGCGCAGGAGCACCCCCATGAGCGCGGCGTCCTCCGTGGCCTCGTACAGGGTCCAGCCGCGCCGGTCGCCGTCCGGCACCTGTCCGATGGCCGCGCCCGCGAGCCGCCGGGGCAGGTCGGGGCGCAGCCCGAGCAGGAGCTGGTACAGCTGTCCGTCCTGGGTGCGCAGCACGGTGTGCAGCAGCGCGGGTGCCTGCTCCCGTACGACGTTGACCAGGACCGGGGTGAGGGCGCCGGCGGGGGACGGGCCGGCCGCGTACCAGCGGCGTGTGCGCAGCCAGGGGCCGAGCAGCGGCAGCAGCGGCGCGAGGTCCTGCCGCGGCGCGGCCTCCGCCGGGGCGAGGGTCATGGCGTCTCCCCCACGGGAACCAGCAGGTGGGCCGGGGTGCGGCCGGGTTCCAGGCGGAAGTACGTCTCGCGGCGCCAGGCGTGGATCTCGCCGGTGAGTTCGTCGCGCATCTTCAGCGAGCCGTCGTCGGGCAGGCCGAGCGCGGCCAGGTCGAAGGCGACGGTGCCCTCGGCCGGGTGGTGCGGGTCGAGGTTGACGACGGCGAGGACGGTGTCCAGCGAGCCGTCGGGCAGCCTGACCTGCTTGGAGTAGGCGACGACCTGCGGGTGCGGCACCGGGTGGAAGCGGAGGTTGCGCAGCTCCTGGAGCGCGGGGTGGGCGCGGCGCAGTGCGTTGAGCCGGGTGATCAGCGGGGCGATGGAGCGGCCCTGGGCCTCGGCCGCGGCCCAGTCGCGCGGGCGCAGCTCGTACTTCTCGGAGTTCTTGTAGTCCTCGGTGCCCGGTTCGAGGGCCTCGTTCTCGCACAGTTCGTAGCCCGCGTACATCCCCCAGGCCGGGGCGAGGGTGGCGGCGAGCACGGCCCGCGTCTCGAAGGCGGGGCGGTCGCCTTCCTGGAGGTAGGCGTGCAGGATGTCCGGGGTGTTCACGAAGAGGTTGGGGCGCAGGAAGTCGGCGCTGTCGTGGGCGAGTTCGTGCGCGTACTCGGTCAGCTCCTCCTTCTCGTTCTTCCAGGTGAAGTAGGTGTACGACTGCTGGAAGCCGGCCTGCGCCAGGGCGTGCACCATGGCGCGCCGGGTGAAGGCCTCGGCGAGGAACACCACGTCGGGGTCACGGTCGTTGACCTCCGCGATCACCCGCTTCCAGAAGCCGACGGGCTTGGTGTGCGGGTTGTCGACGCGGAAGATCCTGACGCCCTGGTCCGTCCAGAACCGCAGCAGCCGCACGCTCTCGGCGACCAGTCCCTCGAAGTCCCGGTCGAAGGCGAGGGGGTGGATGTCCTCGTACTTCTTGGGCGGGTTCTCGGCGGGGGCGACGGAGCCGTCGATGCGCTGGGTGAACCACTCGGGGTGCTCGGTGAGCCACGGGTGGTCGGGTGAGCACTGCAGGGCGAAGTCGAGCGCCACCTCCAGGCCCAGCTCCTGCGCGTCGGCGACGAAACGGCGGAAGTCGTCGAGGGTGCCGAGGTCCGGGTGGACGGCGTCGTGGCCGCCCTCGGCCGAACCGATCGCCCACGGCGAGCCGACGTCGTGCTCGCCGGCGACGAGGGCGTTGTCGGGGCCCTTGCGGTGGGAGCGTCCGATGGGGTGGATCGGCGGGAGGTACACGACGTCGAAGCCCATGGCGGCGATCGCGGGCAGCCGCAGTGCCGCCGTGGCGAACGTGCCGCTGACCGGTGGGGCGCCGTCGGTCAGCCGGGCGCCCTCCGAGCGCGGGAACATCTCGTACCAGGCGCCGACCAGGGCCCTGCGCCGCTCGACGAGCAGGGGCAACGGCCAGGAGGAGGTGACCAGTTCGCGCAGCGGGTGGCGGCGCAGCGCCGCGACCGCCTCGGGGGCGGCGCTCGCGGCGAGCCGGCGGCCGGCCGGGCTCGCCCCGTCGCGCAGGGCTCGCGCCACCGCGCTCACCGCGTCCCGGTGCCGGGCGTCCGGGATCCCGAAGGCGGCCCGCTCGTACAGCAGCGCGCCCTCGGCGAGCAGCAGGTCGACGTCGACGCCGGCGGGGATCTTCACCTCGGCGTCGCGTCGCCAGGTGGCGACGGGGTCGGCCCACGCCTCCACGCTGTACGTCCACCTGCCCGGCGGGCCGGCGACGACGGTGGCCTCCCACCGGTCGGCGTCCGGGTCGACCAGCCGCATCGGGGTCCAGGCCGCGGGCAGCCCCCGCGCGTCCCGCAGCACGACGTTGGCCCCGATCTCGCCCGAGCCCTCGCGGAACACCGTGGCGCTGACGGTGAGCGTCTCCCCCGTGACGGCCTTCACGGGCACGGCACCGCCGCGCACCTGGGGGCGGACGTCGCGGATGGGGATGCGGTCGCCGACGGGGACGCGGGCGCCGGGGTCCATGACGGCGGTCATCGCGCGCCTCCCAGGGCCGCGGTCCGGGTCGTGCTGCGCGCCCGCGCCGCCCGTTCCCGGTCACGGGCGGCGATCAGGTCGATGATGGTCCGGGCGAACAGGTGGCAGTGCGCCCCGGTGCGCCCGGTGACCAGGTCGTCGTCGACGACGACGTCCTGGTCGACGTACCGGCCGCCCATGTTCCGCAGGTCGCCGAGCAGGTTGTTGTGGACGACGGCGCGGCGGCCGCGCATCAGGTGCGGCACCGGCGCGGTCAGCCACATGCCGTGGCAGATGATGCCCTTGACGATGGCCGGGTCCTGGAAGGCGCGGCGCAGGAACCGTACGGCGGGCGGCAGTTCGTCGGGGTCCTCGGTGTAGCGCAGGCGGTCGGAGACCATTCCGGAGGGGACGATCAGCGCCGAGAACTCCTTGAGCGCGAACTCGTCGATGTCCTCGAAGGACTCGCGCACGACGAACGGCATCCGGTGCTCGTGCCCCTGGAAGGTGATCTCGTCCTGGCCCCACATCCGGGACAGGAAGTGCACCTCGGCGCCTTCCTCGGGGAAGCGGTGCTGGTAGTAGAGGATCTCGGGTTCGTAGAAGTCGCTCTCCAGCAGGATCGCGATCTTGTGCCCTCTCAGTCGCACGGCTCACTCCTGCCTTCCGCGTCCGGTGACCAGGTCGACCAGGAAGGGGCCGGGGGTGCCGAGCGCCTGCTCGACGGCCGCGGCGGCCTGGCCGGGTTTCTCGACCCGGACGCCGGGGACGCCCAGGGATCGTGCCAGCGCGACGAAGTCGATGGCCGGCGTGGACAGGTCGAACATCTCCGGCTGTTCGTGCGCGGTGACGCCGACGCTCTTCCAGTACTCCTCGATGTTGAGTTCGAGGAGTTTGTAGCTGCTGTTGTTGCAGATGACGAACTTGGCGCCGATGCCGTGGCGGGCCGCGGTCCACAGCGCCTGGATCGTGTACAGGGAGCCGCCGTCACCGGTGAAGCCGACCACCGTGCGCTCGGGGTGGGCGAGCCGGGCGGCGATGGCGCCGGGGATGCCGACGCCGAGGGAGCCGCCCCTGGTCTGGTGCCAGTGGCCGGGCCGTGCCGGCGGCAGGTGGCGGCTGAGGTCGGGGGATGCGGTGAGGGCCTCGTCGAAGACAACGGCGTCCTCGGGGAGCCGGCGGGCCAGCTCCTGGAGGAAGGCCGCCGTCGGCAGGGCGTCCGGGGCGAACGCGGCCGGATCGCCGCGCCGTGCCTCGGCCAGTTCGCGCGAGCGCCGCGCCGACCGCAGGGCGAACCACTCCTCGGCGCGCGCCCGGGCCCGCGGGTCCATCCGCCGTTCCAGCGCGTGGGCGAGGCCGTCGAGCGTGCGCCTGGGGTCGGCGGCGATGCCCAGGTCGACGGGGAAGTTCTTGGCGATGGCGTCGGTGTCCAGGTCGATGTGGACGACCGGGGCGCCGTCGGCGAAGACGCCGTCGAGGGCCGGGTAGACCTCGGGCAGCGCGTAGGTTCCGACGATCAGGACGGCGTCCGCGGCGGCGGTGACCTTGCGGCTGCTGTCGCCGAACATGTGGCCGAGCTGTCCGGCGTAGGCGGGGTGGGCGGCCGACAGGTTGACCTCCGCCCAGTCCGCTCCCCACACCTCGGCGCCCCAGGTCCTGGCGAGCCGGCCCAGTTCCTCCTGGGCGCCCGCGAAGTGGACGCCGTCGCCGGCGATGACGATCGGCCGCTCGGCCGCCGCCAGGAGCCCCGCCGCCCGCTCCAGCACCTCGGGGGCGGCCGGGGCCGAGACGTCGACGTAGGAGGTGGGCACGGCGGGTTCACCGGTGTGGCGGTCCATGACGTCGGCGGGCAGGACGACGAGGACCGGGCCGTACGGCGGGGTCGCCGCCACCTTGAAGGCGCGGCGCAGCACCCGCAGCGCCGACTCGGGGTCGACCACCCGCGTCGCCCACTTGGTGACGGGCTCGGCCATGGCGACCAGGTCGACGGCCATCTGGGCGTCCATGGCGTCGTAGCGCAGGCCCGCCTCGCCGGCGACGGCCACCAGCGGGGCGTGCCCGCGCCGTGCCTGGTAGAGCATGCCGACCGCGTTGCCGACGCCGACGCCGGTGTGCAGCTGCATCACGGCCGGGGTGCGCGTCGCCCGCGCGTAGCCGTCGGCGAGGCCGACGACGCTGGATTCCTGGAGCGCGAGGATGTACTCGATGTCCGGGAAGTTGCGCAATTCGTCGAGGAAACCCTGCTCGACCGTGCCGGGGTTGCCGAACATGTACCGCACCCCGTCGGCGCGCAGTTGTTCGAGGATCGCGACCCGCGCGGGCCTGCTGACCATGACGTGCACCTTTCTGCGAAGGCTTCGAGCTGCGGACAGAAGCGGGGCCCGATCGGCGGGCGGTGCCCGGTGCGTGCGATCGCAAGGCGCCGCAAGGTTCCTGGAGCTGTCAGGACCTTCCGGCGACGCGGTGAGGGCGCGTGCCGGGCGCCGGCCGCCAAGGCCCGCTTCTGTTCGCGGCTCTTGCGTGGCTGCCGTGCGGTCGGGGTCAGTCGTCGGCGCGGAAGCCCCACTGACGCAGGCCGTCCTCCAGGACCTCGACGAGCTTCTGGCCCGTCAGGTAGGAGTCCGGCGTCGAACGGCCCGTGATGAACGGGTAGTCGACGATGACGGACGTCTCCTTGCCGAAGTTGCCGTGGAAGGCGCCGCCGGGCGCGGTCGCGTCGCGCAGGATGTACTCCAGCGGGTAGGGCGGCGGGCCGATGACGAAGTCGGTGCCCATGAAGCCGGTGCCGTCCTTGTAGTCGTACTCGATGCAGTGCCCGGTGACGTGCTTGCCCCGGATGATGGAGACGCGGTCCTCCTGGTCGCGGGCGAAGGCGAGCGGCGCGACGCCGTAGCATTCGGCGGCGATCGGCATGTCCAGGGCGTGGAAGGCGAGGATCAGGTCGTGCACCCGCCAGTTGTTGGCGAGGTCGACGATGGGTCCGGAGCCGCCGACGATGAGCAGGGCGTCGTAGCGGTCGGCGATCTGGTCGCGGATCTGCTCCAGGCGCGTGTTGTACGCCTCCCAGTCCCGCAGGAAGTACGGCTTGGAGCGGTAGGGCCGGTCGGGCAGCCAGGACGACAGGTCGAGGGGGCCGTCCAGGCGCGGGGAGCTGTCGATCGCCCGGACCTTGGCGGCCATCTCGGGCGTGGTGACGGAGCGGCCGAGCGGCGGGTCCACGTAGTCGGGGTCCATGCTCGGCGGCAGGGCGACCGGACGCTTGCCGGTGGGCGTGGCGAAGGTGACCTGGTAGCCGGCCTTGTCGAAGGTCTCCAGCGGGCCGATCAGCTCCTCGCCCCAGTAGCCGTATTCGGACAGGACGACGAGGATGCGCTTGCTCATGGGGTGTCCTCTCGTGCGACGCGGGTCGGATGGGACCGGTCGAACTCATGTCTACGTTCCGCGGGCCGGGCCCGGCACGGGCGGCCGTCCCGGTCGCCCCACATCCCCAAGTGGGTGCGCGCACTACGCCATTTCGCCCGCCGACGTCGGCAAGCCCGCCGGCCGACCTCACGCAATGCGCGCGCCGGGCGTCCGGGCCGGGCGGCGGGCCCGGCCGCCGTGGCCCAATCGACCGGGACACCTCCGGATGACACCGGACACTCCTTCAGCGAGAGGGACTTGGCATGACGACCGCACAGAGCCCGCGGACGGAGCCCGGCCAGGACGTCGCCGCGTTCGTCCAGCACTGGTACGACATCCTGAGCAGCCACGAGCCGGTCGAGGACCTGCTGCCGCACGTGATCGACGACGGCCTGGAGATGGCCTTCCCCGAGCGCACCCTGCGCTCCCACGCCGACTTCCGCGACTGGTACGCGGCGGTGGGCGAGAGCTTCGGCCCGCAGAGCCACATCGTGGAGAAGCTGCGCACCCACGAGCACGACGGTCTCGTCGACGTCGAGGTGACCGTCGTGTGGACCGCCAAGAACCTCTCCGACGGCAGTGTGTCGGCCCTGCGCATCGACCAGACCTGGCAGCTGGTGCGCGAGGGTGCGGACGGTGCCTTGCGCATCCGCACCTACCACGTCGGCGCCCTGAACCCGGCCTGAGCCGGCGATGCGGGAGGTTCCCATGTCGTACGACTACGTCGTCGTCGGCGCCGGCAGCGCGGGCTGCGCCGTGGCGAGCCGGCTCAGCGAGGACCCGGACGTGACCGTGCTGCTCCTGGAGGCGGGCGGCTGGGACGAGCGGCCGGAGATCCACCGCACCGACGCGGCTTCCCTGCTCGCCCTGCTGAGCAGCGAGTGGAGCCCCACGATCGACTGGGGCTACGCGACCGAGCCGGAGTCCGCTCTCGGCGGCCGCCGCGTCCCGGTGGCCCGCGGCAAGGTGGCGGGCGGCTGCAGCTCCGTGAACGCCCTGATGTGGGTGCGCGGCAGCCGCCACGACTACGACGGCTGGGCGGCGCTGGGCAACCCCGGCTGGTCGTACGCGGACGTCCTGCCCGCTTTCCGCCGTGCCGAGGACTACGACCGCGGCGGCGACGCGCTGCGCGGCAAGGGCGGCCCGGTGCGGGTGCGCGACCACACCGCTCCCACGCCGGTCGCCGATGCGTTCGTCGCGGCCACCCGCCGGCTCGGCTTCGACGCGCCGGGCGACGACTACAACGGCGAGCGGCAGGACGGCTACGGCTTCCTGTACCAGACGACCCGCACCGACGACGGCACCCGCGCCTCGACCGCGACGGCCTACCTGCGTCCCGCGCTCGACCGCCCCAACCTGACCGTGGCCACCGGCGCGCACGCCACCCGGCTGCTGCTGGACGGCACCCGCGCCACCGGTGTCGCCTACGTGCGGGACGGGCAGCGGCAGCAGGCGTGGGCGGACGAGGAGGTCGTGGTCTGCGCGGGCGCCTTCGAGACGCCGAAGCTGCTGATGCTCTCCGGCATCGGGCCGGCCGCGCACCTGCGTGCGCACGGCATCGGTGTCGTCCAGCACCTGCCGGGTGTCGGCGGCAATCTGCAGGACCACCTGTTCGTGCCGGTGTGCTACCGCTCCCGCGAGGAGCACCCCGAAGGGGCGCTGCTGGCCGAGGCGGGCCTGTTCACGCACACCCAGGGGGACGCGGAGGGCCGGGCGCCCGATCTCCAGTTCACGTTCGGGCCGGTCAAGTTCCTCGCCCCCGACGCGCCCGCCGACCAGCACGCCGGGCCCGGCTTCACGTTCGCGCCGATCGCGCTGCTGCCCGAGAGCCGCGGCCGCCTGCGGCTGCGCTCCACCGACCCGGCGGCCCCCGCCGTCGTGCAGGCGGGCTACCTGACGGCGGCGGCCGACGTGGACGTCCTGGTGCACGGGGTGCTGCTGGCCCGCGAGCTGGCGCACACCGCGGACTTCGACCGGCTGCGCGGCGAGGAACTGGGGCCCGGCGCGGGCGTGCGCGACCCCGGTGAGCTGCGCGCCTACGTCGCCGAACGGGCGACGACCCTGTGGCATCCGGCCGGCACCTGCCGCATGGGCACCGGGCCGGACGCGGTCACCGACCACGAACTGCGCGTGCACGGCATCACCGGGCTGCGGATCGCCGACGCCTCCGTGATGCCGCGGATCGTCGCGGGCAACACCAACGCGCCCAGCGTGATGATCGGCGAACGCGCGGCCGAGCTGATCAAGGACTCCCACCACCGACGGACCGAGGAGACCCACCATGCCCACCTCTGAGAGCACCGCCGAGAACTCCCCGAGCGTCGCGCTGTACCGGCGCTTCCTCGACGCGTTCAACGCCGCCGACTACGACGCCGTGGCCCAGGTCATCGGCGAGGACTTCACCGACCACCACCCCGGCTTCGAGATCAAGGGCCTGGACGACTACCTGACCGCGCTGCGCGCCGCCCACGCCACCTACGGCCTCAAGGGCGAGCTGCAGGAGGCGCTGCCCGTCGGCGCCGGGGGCGGCGACAAGGTCGTCACCCGGGTCCGGCTGACCGGGACGCACGGCGACACGGTCTTCGGCTTCCCGGCGACCGGACGCCCGGTGGAGTGGACCACCACCGAGATCTGGCGCGTCGAGGACGGCCGGTTCGTGGAGCGCTGGGCCCAGGACGACCTGCTCGGCCTGCGCGAGCAGGTCTCCACCGACGCGGCGAACCTGGCGACCGTGCAGGCGGTCAGCGACGCCGTGAACGAGCGCCGCTACGACGACCTGGACGAGCTGTTCGGCCCCACGTTCCGGGACAACAACCCGGCCTGGGACGTGGCGAGCCTGGACGAGCTGAAGGTCATCATCAAGGCCGCGCACGACGCCCTGGACTTCACCGTGCACCTGGACGCCCTGTACCCGGCGGCGCCGGACAAGGTGATCATGCACATCACCTTCCACGGCAAGCACGTCGCGCCCTTCTTCGGCCAGGAACCCGACGGCCGCGAGGTCTCCTGGACCAGCCTGGAGGTCTACCGCCTGGAGGACGCCAAGGTCGTCGAGCGCTGGGTGCAGGCCGACACCGCCGGCCTGATGCGCCAGCTCGGCGTGGAGCTTCCGTGACCCGCGCAACCCGCCGAACCCCTGCGCCGAGGAGGCCGCGATGAACACCCGAGAGATCGTCGACACCTACTACCGGCTCGCCAACGCCGGTGACTGGGACCCCTGGTGCGACCTGTTCGCCGTCGACCAGACGATGGACGAGCAGCTCGCCGGGCACGTGGAGGGCCGCGAGACGCTGCGGGACATGATGAAGGGGTTCCCGCAGATGTACGCGTCCTTCTCGAACGTCCCCGTGCACATCGTCGTCGACGGCGACCAGGCCGCCGTCGTCTCGCACATCTCCGCCCGCACCCCGGGCGGCGAGTCCGTCGAGGCGGACGTGTGCAACTACTTCCGGATCGCCGGCGGCGAGATCGTCTACATGACGAACGTGCACGACACGGTCCCCTTCGCCGCCGTCACCGGTGGGGCGTGAGGCCGGTGTCCGCACCCGCAGGCGTCCGCTGGGCGCACGTCGGTCTCAACTGCCGTGACCAGCGGGCCACGGAGGAGTTCTACCGGCGCTGGTTCGGCTTCGAGCGGGCCCGCGTCGTGGAGGCCGACGGCAGCCGGGTCGTCTTCCTCAAGGCCGGCCCCGTCTACCTCGAACTCTTCCCCACCGGCTCCGCGCCCGCCTTCGCCACCGCCAAGGACGGCCCGGACAACCCCGGCGCCGTCCGTCACCTGGCCTTCCAGGTCGACGACGTGGACGCGTTCATGGCGGCGGCCGACGGGGAGCTGGAGGTGCTGCTCGGGCCGCTGGCCTTCGACGCGTTCATCCCCGGCTGGAAGACGGTCTGGGTGGCCGACCCCGACGGCGTCGTCGTCGAGGTGAGCCAGGGCTACACGGACCAGAGCCCCGAAGAACTGCGGTCCTACGCGTGAGCGCGTGATCCGCGTACGCCCGCACCGGGCACGGCCGGTCGACCTCGACCGGCCGTGCCTTCCACCATGTTCCGACGCACACGAGGGAACGACCAGGAAGATGGACACCATGAGCCCTGTCAGCGAACAGACCATCCTCATCACCGGCGCGACCGACGGACTCGGCCGCGCCCTCGCCCACGAACTCGCCGACCAGGGCGCCACACTGATCCTGCACGGCCGCAGCGCCCGCAAGGGGCAGGAGCTGCTGGAGGAGCTGCGGGCGAAGACCGGCGCGGACCGGTTCCGCTACGAGCTGGCCGACTTCTCCTCCCTGGAGGAGATCCGCGCCCTGGCCGACCGGATCGTGGCCGGGTACGAACGGCTCGACGTCCTCGTCAACAACGCCGGGATCGGCGTGGAGCCGGCGCGCCAGGAGAGCCAGGACGGCCACGAACTCACCTTCCAGGTGGACTACCTGGCGGGGTACGTCCTCAGCTGCCGGCTGGCGCCGCTCCTGGTGCGCTCCGCGCCCGCCCGCATCGTCAACGTCACCTCGGCCGGGCAGGCCCCGATCGACTTCGACGACGTGATGCTGGAACGCGGCTGGGACGGCGGGCAGGCGTACTGCCAGGCCAAGCTGGCCCAGATCAGCCTCACCAAGGACCTGGCCGAGCAGCTCGCCGGCACCGGGGTCACGGTCAACGCCCTGCACCCGGCCTCGTACATGCCGACGAAGATCGTGGTGAACCTCTTCACCCCGCAGAGCACCCTGGAGGAGGGCACGCGCAACACCGCCCGCCTCGTCACCGACCCGGCGCTCGCCGAGGTCAGCGGCGAGTACTTCAACCGGACCACCCCCTCGCGGGCCGGTGCCCAGGCGTACGACCCGGCGGCGCGGGCGCGGCTGCGGGAGCTGAGCGAGTCGCTGACGGGCGTCGTCTTCCCGTCGCTCGGCTGACGCACCCGGCGGCGCGCGGCCCCGCCTCCCCCGCAGTCCGGGGAGGCGGGGCCGCGGTGTCTCACCGGCAGGCCGTGACGGACAGCGCGTGGTGGAAGACGTCGCGCGGGTCCCACTTCTTCTTCACCGCTTGCAGGCGCGGGTGGTTGCCCTTCCAGTACAGGGTCTGCCAGGGCACCCCGGAGGTGTTCCAGCGCGGGTCGGTCAGGTCCGGGTCGGGATAGTTGATGTACGACCCGTCGGCGTCGCCGTCGGGCAGCGGCACGCCCCCGGTGGCGGCGTAGAAGTCCCGGTACAGGGCGCGCAGCCAGGCGACGTGCCGGTCGTCCTCGGCCGGGTCGGTCCAGTAGGTCAGGAAGTTGGCCTTCAGCATCGAGTCGCGCTGGGCGAGGGCGGTGGCGTCGGGGGCGACCTTGGTCACCTGGGCCCCGTAGGAGAAGAGGATCGCGCCGCCGTGCCCCGTGTACGCCGGGTCGCTGAGGTTGCGGTACAGGACCGCGAGCTGTGCCGCGGACCAGCCCTTGCGCAGGTAGGCGCCCTTGAACTTGCCGCGGTTGTACAGCCCGGTGTCGTAGTGGTCCTTGAGGGACTCCTTCAGCCAGGGGGTGCTGTGCGCGGTGGTGGTGTGCGGGGCGCTCACGCCGTCGGCGACCGCGGCGATGTAACTGTCCAGCAGCTGACGGGAGTCGGGCAGGGACCCGTCGAGCTGGGCGGTGAGGGAGACGGCGCCCTGGACGTAGTTGTAGAGCAGCAGGGCGCTGTTGAGGGTGTCGTAGTCGGTGCCCGGTTCGTTGTGGGCGGCGTGCCAGGCGTTGTGGTTGCGGACGATGCGGGTGAAGTCCGCCTCGGTCAGGTCCGTCCACTTCCAGCTGGTGGAGGTCTTGAGCAGGCTGTGCGGCGGCTTGGGCAGCAGGCCCGCCGGGTCGGTGCCGGTGGCGCCCGGGGAGCGGAACCAGAACCGGGTGACGATCCCGAACTGGCCGCCGCCACCGCCGGTGTGGGCCCACCACAGCTCCCGGTTGGGGTCGTCGGCCTCGCGGGTGGCGATCACGGAACGGGCGGTGCCCGCGGAGTCGACGTACACCACCTCCACGGCGTACAGATGGTCCACGACCGCGCCGTACTTGCGGTTGAGGGGACCGTAGCCGCCGCCGGTGACATGGCCGCCCACGCCGACGGTGGGGCAGTCGCCTGCCGGTATGGTCACGCCCCACTCCAGGTAGAGGGTGCGGTAGACCTGGCCGAGGGTGGCGCCGCCCTGGACGCTGAAGGCCCGCCGGGACGCGTCGTAGCCGACGGCGTTCATCTCCGACAGGTCGACGAGGATCCGTACCTCCGGGTCGTCGACGAGGCCGTCGAGGCAGTGTCCGCCGCTGCGCACCGTGATGCGGGCGCCGGTCGTGACCGCCTCCTGGACGGCGGCGACGACCTGCTCGGTGGAGTGCACGAGGCGGATCGCGTCGGGTCTGGCGGCGAACCGGGCGTTGTACCCGCGCTGGGTGAGGTCCAGGTAGCGCGGGTCCGAGGCGGTCACGGTGACGGTGTCGACGACGGCCGGGACGGCCGGGCCGGTGGCGGCCTGCCCGGCCGCCGCGGGCTGGGCCGCCTGTGCGGCCGGGGTGCCGAGGACGGCGGCGCCGCCGACGCCGGTGGCGGTGCCGAGGAAACCTCGGCGGGTCAGTCGAGCCATGTCCGCTCCTTCGGGGAAGCTCTTCGGTGAGCTGGGTGGGTGACTGCTTGGGGTGGACCGCGTCGGGTGCGCTGCGAGCGGCGCCGCCCGGCCGGCGGCCGGGCCAAAAAGGGCTGCCGCCCCTGGAGCGGACTCCAAGAACGGCAGCGGGGGCGGGAGGTGGGCGTCAGCCGGTGGCCCGGGCCGGGTTCTCGGCCGCGACGGCCGCGCGGGCGCCGCCCGCCACGGATGCCTGCCCCGGCGTCTGCCGCGCCACGAGCAGCCCCGCGGCCACGGCGGCCGCCAGCCCGATCAGCGGCACCACGGCGAGCACGCCGATCGCGGTGGACAGGCTCATCGCGCCGACCATGCCGCCGACGGCGGCGGAGCCGAGCGAGCCGCCCGTGATGAACACGAGCTGGAAGACACCGGCGGCCACGCCGTGCACGGAGCTGTCGACCAGGTGCGGCACCGCGGCCATCAGCGCGACCTGGCCGGCGCTGAACCCGGACACGCAGGCGGCGACCGCGACGACCAGGGCGACGGGCTGGCGCCCGGCGAACGCGGCGAGCAGCAGGCCGGCGGCGCTGAGCACGGTGAGCGCGGTGACCAGGCGCAGCGGGCCCACCTTGTGGGCGAGACCGCCGGCCGTCCGCGAGAGGACCGCGCTGACCACACCGGTGGGCAGCAGGATCAGGCCGATCTGGGTGACGCTCAGGTCGTGGTCCATGAGGATCAGCCGGGGCGCCGCGAACTGGATGATGAGGTAACCGGCGAAGAGGGTGAACCCGGCCGCGGCGGCCAGCACGAAGCGGGCGTTGCTCACCACGAGGCGCGGCAGGAACCCGTCGGGCACCCGGCGCACGTGCCACACGGTGGCCGCGGCCAGCGCGACGGCGAGCACCGCGAGCACCAGGACCAGGGTCTCCTTCAGGTGGGTGGTGCGGGCCTGGAGGAGGACCGCCAGGGCCGCGGCGAGGGCGAGGCAGAGCACCGCGCCGCGTGCGTCAAGGCGTTCGGGGCGCGGCTGGGTGGCGGGGGCGATGCGCAGCACCCAGACCGCGGCGAGCGCCGAGAGACCGGGCAGCGCGAGCGCCGCCTGCCAGCCGATCAGGTCGGTGAGGGCGCCCCCGAGCAGCGCGCCGCCGCCGGAGACGATGCCGACGACGGCACCCATCGTGCCGATGGTGCGTCCGCGTTCGCCCGGTTCGGTGAAGAGCCGGTTGGCGACGCCGAAGGAGAGCACGGCGGCGACGCCTCCGCCGATGCCCTGGAGCATGCGGCCCGCGATGACGGCCGGGAACCAGGGGACGGCGACGACGAGGACGGTGCCGGCCAGCAGCAGCACCATGCCGGTGACGATGGGCATGCGCAGACCGCGGATGTCGGCGAGGCGGCCGGCGAGGGCGGAGGCGACGGAGAGGGTCAGCGTGTAGCCCGCCAGCACCCAGGCCGTCGCCCCGGAGGCCACCGAGAGGCTGTCGCCGAGCGCGGGCAGCGCGATGGGCGTGGCGGACATTCCGAGCGCGCTGGGCGCCAGGAACGCGCCCAGCACGAGCCCGGCGGAGAGGGCGCCGGGGCGGGTTTGGTCGGACATCTCTACCTCAATCGACATTGACGTACACGGTCTTGTACTGCAGGTACTCCTCGATCCCCTCGGGGCCCAGCTCGCGGCCGTAGCCGGAGGACTTGTAGCCGCCGAAGGACGTGGAGTTCTCGAACGCCGCCCAGGTGTTGACCCAGACGATCCCCGCCTGCAGCCGGGCGGCCACGGTGTGGGCGCGGCGCACGTCGCGGGTGTGCAGGCCCGCGGCGAGCCCGTAGGGCGTGCCGTTGGCGATCTCGACGGCCTCCTCGTCGGTGTCGAACGGCAGAACCGTCACGACCGGGCCGAAGATCTCCTCCTGGGCGATGCGCATCTGCGGGTGAGCGCCGGTGAAGAGCGTGGGCTGGTGGAAGTAGCCCGGCCCGTCGTGGCCGCGCTCACCGCCGTAGGCGACGGTGGCGCCCTCCTCGCGGCCGATGCCGACGTACTCGACGACCTTGTCCAGTTGCTGCCGGTGCGCCAGCGGGCCGAGCACGGTGGTCTCGTCCAGCGGGTCACCGACCGGTATCGCGCCCAGGACGCCGGTCAGCGCCTCCACCACCTGGTCGTGCACGGAGCGGTGCACCAGCAGCCGGGAGCCGCTCATGCAGAACTGGCCGGTGTTGAAGAACCCGGCCTGGAAGGCGGCCTGCACGGCCGGTTCGATGTCGGCGTCGCCGAAGACGATGTTGGCGCCCTTGCCGCCGAGTTCCACGGTGACCTTCTTCAGGGTCGCGGCAGCGGCGGCGATCAGGCGCTTGCCGGTGGCCGTGGAGCCGGTGAAGGAGATCTTGTCGACGCCGGGGTGTTCGACGAGCGCGCCCCCGACCTCGGCGCCGCCGCCGGTGACGACGTTGTGGACGCCTTCGGGCAGCCCGGCCTCGGCCAGGATGCGGGCGAGCGCGAGGGCCGTCAGCGGGGTCTGCTCGGCGGGCTTGTGGACGATCGTGTTGCCCGCGGCGAGCGCGGGGGCGATCTTGTTGACCGCGAGGTTCAGCGGGAAGTTGAACGGGGTGATCGCGCCGACCACGCCGAGGGGCTCGCGCCGCGTGTACTGCAGGGAGCGGGCGCCCGCCGGGCGGGCCGCGCCCTCCAGCTGCTCGACCATCCCGGCGTAGTAGCGGAAGATCTCGGCGGCGGCCCGGACGTCGAAGCCGCGGGTGAACGTGATCGGCTTGCCGACGTCGAGCGTCTCCAGCCGGGCCAGTTCCTCTCCGGCGGCCTCGATGCCGTCGGCCACGCGCAGCATCAGGCGGGCGCGCTCCTTGGCGGGCATCGCGGGCCAGGGCCCCACGTCGAAGGCGCGCCGCGCCGCCTGTACGGCCCGGTCGAGGTCACTCGTCCCGGCCCAGGCCACCTCGCATATCGGCTGCTCCGTCGCCGGGTTGATGTCCTGGACGGTCTCCCCGGAGTCCGCGGGCTGGAACTTGCCGTCGATGAACAGGGAGCCGTCGCCGACGGCCTGGGTCGTTGGGATCGTCATCGGACCACTCCTTCGCGAACGGATGCAGGACTGCCGCGCACCGCGCGCCGCGGCCTTGTACGCAAGAAAGCTAGGGGCGGCCGCGAGGCGGCCGCCGGACGGCGGGACGGGGTCGGCACACTGCGTCAAGTCGCCGTGCGGACCTGGCCACTTGGCGGTGGCGTGTGCCGGGCCGCCCCCACCCGTCTCAGTGCTTGACGAAGATCAGCGGGACGTGCCGGCCGCCGGTCAGCAGCCAGTGTTCGAGGCCGTTGACGGCGACGAGCACGAACGCCACGGCGGCCAGCGTGGCCAGGCCCGGTACCAGGGGTGCGGCGACCGCCACGCCGAGCAGCACGAGCCCGCCCGCGAAGCGGGTCACGGAGGCGGCGCCGAACATCCGGCGGCGTGTGTAGCAGAAGGTGAGCGTGAACAGGGCGGCGCCGGCGGGCAGCAGCCCCGCGGCCAGCCGGTACGGCGTCACGGTCGGCTCCGCGACGATCCGCTCGGCGCCGACGGCCACCAGCAACAGCCCGCAGACCAGGACGAGATGGCCGTAACTCAGGACATCGCGCACGACGACGGCGGGGGTCGGATGGGAGCGCAGGGCGTAGGCGACGGCGGACGCGGCGAGGTGGAAGTAGAGCCACCACAGTCCGCAGCCGGTGAGGAACGCGAGGGCCACGGCCGCCAGTTCGGTGGATCCGAGGTGGCGGCCGCCCACCCAGGCCCCGACGGAGACGACATTCTCTCCCAGGGCGATGATGATGAACAGGCCGAAACGTTCCGGCAGATGGTTGACGCCGAAGGCGAGCTGCCGCAGATGGCCGCTCAGGACGAGCGGAGCGAGGATCTCGGCGACGACGGCGACGGTCCACCCGGCGGTGCGCATCTGGTCCGGCAGCGCGGTCACCCCGAACAGGGCCAGCGCGAAGGCGAGCCCCGCCCGGTAGGGGTGGATGGTGTAGACGGCGCACTCACGCCGTATCGCCTCGCCTATCAGCAGCCGCAGGGCGAGGTAGCTCCCCGCGTACAGCAGCGCCTCCGGCCTGCTCTCCAGTGCGTGCTGGGCGGACATGCCCATCCCGTAGGTGGCGAGGCCGGCCAGGAGCAGGAACACCCGCTGCAGGGTGGTCTCGTGCACGGCGTTCATCGCCATCACGACGTCGACCCACGCCCACCACAGCGGCACCAGGACGAGCAGGCAGCCGCCCAGCCGGGACCAGCCGGGGTGCAGGGCGAGCACGTGGGCGACCTGGCTGACCCCGAAGGCGAGCACCAGGTCGTAGAAGAGTTCCGTCCATGTGGCCCGCTCACGCACGTCGACGCGCGTCCGGGCAATGACTTCGGCCACCGCTGCACCAGCTTCCTCTCGGCGTACGGACCTGCGACAGGAATCACGGATTGCAGCACTGACTGTGTACAGCGGCCGGGTGCGCGGCGGACCGGCGGGCGGTGGGGGCGGGGCATTGCGGGAAGTCGGTGGGCCGTCTGTCCCAACTCACCGGGGACGGGCGAAGGAACCAGGCGTTCCGCCGGCCCTCGCCCGCGGTGCGGCCCTGCCGGGCCCTCGCCCAGGGGGCGGCCTCCCGTGGACCGGGTGCCCGCGGGGGGCCGCGCACGGCCACCGCCGGCGAGTTCCCGGCTCGCCGGCGGTGGCCGTGCGCGGGTCCGGCTCAGACGATCAGGACCCGGCGCCCGCGCGCGTGGCCGGCCTGGCTGTCGACGTGCGCCGCCGCGGCGTCGGCGAGCGCGTACGTCTTCTCGAC
This sequence comes from Streptomyces sp. NPDC006743, assembly GCF_040703815.1. NCBI lineage: Bacteria > Bacillati > Actinomycetota > Actinomycetes > Kitasatosporales > Streptomycetaceae > Streptomyces > Streptomyces sp. NPDC006743. The sequence continues at coordinate 52,381 of NZ_JBEYJA010000007.1, forward strand.
GGGGATGTGGAGCCCGCCCCGCTCGATCAGTGCGACGGCCTCGGCGAGCGCGTCCGGCACACTCCCGGCCACGCCGGAGAAGCGGACGCCGTACCGCGGCGCGTCGAGGTCCGCGATGGAGATCACCTTGTTCGGGTCCCCGGTCAGCTCGACGAGTTCGCGGATCACGCCCGAGCCGGCCAGGTCGAGGGCCGCGTCGGTCCGGCCGAGCCGCCGCACCCGCTCGACCCACCCCTCGCCGTACGTCGTGGGGAGGGCGCCCAGGCCGCGCAGGTAGTCCTGGTTGGCGGCCCCGGCCGTGCCGATCACCGTGATGCCGCGGTCGCGGGCGATCTGCAGGACCGCCGACCCCACCCCCCCGGCCGCGCCGCTGACCAGCAGCGTCTGTCCGGACCGCACACCGACCTCACGCAGGACACGCAGCGCGGTCTCCACCACGGAGGGGTACCCGGCCGCCTCCTCGAACGTCAGGCCGTCGGGCATCCGGGCCCAGGCCGACAGCACCGCGAACTCGGCGTAGGTGGAGACACCTTCACCGAACACGTGGTCCCCCACCTCGACACCGTCGACCCCCTCGCCGACCTCGTCCACCACACCGGAGGCGTCCAGCCCGACTCCGGAGGGCAACTCGATCGGATGGGCCTTGAGGACCTGCCCTTCACGGATCCTCCAGTCGACGGGGTTCACACCCGCCGCCCGCACAGCGATGCGCACCTGGCCGGGGCCCGCGTGGGGCTCCTCGGCATCTTCCAGGCGCAGGACTTCCGGACCGCCGAACTCGGCGAAGCTCACTCTCTTCATGCGACCGAACATAACACTAACGGTTAGGTTTCCGGAACAGCTCTTACTTTGTAGCAGTTATTGTTACGTATCTGCTAGTATCAGTCCATGACCGAGCCGCTCGGACGCCGAGAGCGCAAGAAGGCCGCCACCCGCCAGAAGATCGCCGACACGGCCCTGCGGCTCTTCCTGGAACGCGGGTACGACGCGGTAGGCATCCGGGACGTGGCCGCCGAGGCCGACGTCGCCGTGACCACGCTCTTCTCGCACTTCCCCTCGAAAGAGGCCCTGGTGTTCGAGCAGGACCAGGACTTCGAGCGCCGCCTCACCCGGGCGGTCACCGACCGGGCGCCCGGGGAGCCGCTCATGCCCTCGCTCCGCCGCGAGATGCACGCCCTGGTGCGCCATTGCACGGCGGACGGCGCCGCCCCGATCTGGCGCATGATCGACGCGTCGCCCGCCCTGCGGCAGTACGAGCAGTCGATGCGGCTGCGCCACGCGGAGTCGCTGGCGGCGGCCGTCGCCGCGGACCTCTCTCTGCCGGGGACCACCACGGCGTGCCGGTCGATCGCGAGGTTCGTGATCGACGCCTTCTCGCTGGCCCGTGACGCGGAGGATCCGCAGGCCGCGGTGGACGAGGTCTTCCGGATGATCGAGGCGGCCTGGGAGACCACCGGCCACGCAGTGGCCGGCGCCTCGAGCGGGGCCTGACGCCCCGGCCTCGGTGCCCCCTGCCTCCGCCCCGCTCCCGCACACCTCGCACAGGCCCCGCCGCCCGCCGCGGCCCTCCCCCGCCGTGCCCCGTGGTCCGGCCGGAGGCGCTCCAGGCCCTGAACGACCGCGGGCGGCCCTCCTGGACGCCCCTGACCGGCCCGCCGCCGAACCGGACGCGCACGTCCACCGCCGCTCGCCCGACCACGCCCCCTCCCTCACCAGGAGTTCCCGTGTCCGCCGAGGACCTCAACGCACACGCCTGGACCGTCTACGGACAGCGCCAGTTGACCCGCGCCTTCGTGCCGCCCGTCCCCCGGCGGATGAACTGGGCCCCCTGGGAGGGTGTCGGCCCCGGCCCTGTACGGCCCCGTGCCGTGCCCGCACACCCGGCGCGGGCGGTCCTCCCCTGAGCGCGCTGGTCCGTGCCGGGCAGGGACCGGAGCCGGCGGTGGCCGGCCGGGCGGGCAGCGGCTGCGGTGGCGTACGGACAGGTGCGGCGGCCCCGGAGTCCCACCGAGCCGGTCCCGCCCGGCGGGTGGTACGGGCTGACCAGGTGCCCGCCGGCCGTTGCCGGACTGGTCGGGACGGACGGCGGTGACGTACTGAGGGACGCGCTGGGATCGCCGCCGGGTGGCGGCGGTACCGAGCCGGTGGCGGAGCCCGGTGGGCAGGCGCTCGGGTCCGCACCGCGGCCCGGGTGACGCGGGTGGGACGACGGCGGATCGCACGAAATGAGCCCGGCAGAAGCCGAGTTCACGCGCCGTCACTGCGGTCGGCGCCTCCCCGCACGCCCGATCCGCCTGGCCCGCACGGCTCTTGGGCAGGCCAGGCCGGCGCATGTCGTTCCTCAGCCGGAATCGGAGTAGTTTGGAACTACCTCGCATGGGTCGCGGTCCCGAATCCACGGGAGCCGTGGGTCCGGGACCGTTGGACGACCCTCGGGGACTGCGCAGGTGGTCAGGAGCGTGGACCGCCATGCAGGCGCCGTGGCGTCCCGCACTGCGCCTCCTGTTCCTCACGGCGCTGTCCGGGCGCGTGCGCCGGGACCGGTGCCGGCGGACCGAGTTCACGCCGCGGCCGTCGTAGGTCCAGGCGTCGCCGCCCGCAGGAGCGGACGTCGTCGGCCCGGGCCGAACTCACCGTGGCCACCCGGTCCTTGCCTTCCTGAACACGCCGGGTTCTCTGCTTCCTCGCCGTCCCTGGATCCCCCTGACGAACGTGACGCCCCGCTCCGCGCGTCGGCGCGGGGAGCGGGGCGTGCCTGGGTCGGATTCGTTCCGAAAGCCTGTCAGGGGCGCAGGTGTGCGTCCTCACGGAGGAGGGCGCACACCACGCGTTCACCGGTTGGGGTCAGCGGCCACCGCCGCCACCGCCGCCGTGGCCGCCACCGCCGCCGCCGTGGCCGCCACCGCCGCCGCCGTGGTCACCACCGCCGCCGTGGCCACCGCCACCGCCGTGGTCACCTCCGAAGCCGCCGTGGTCGCCGCCGAAGCCGCCGTGGTCGCCGCCGAAGCCGCCGTGGTCGCCGCCGTAACCGCCGTGGTCGCCGCCGTAACCGCCGTGGTCGCCGCCGTAGCCGCCGTAGCCGCAGTCGTCGCCCCACCAGCCGCAGTCGTCGTCGGAGTGGTGGGAATACGAGGACACGTGGGCCGTGGGGGCCGCCGCAGCGGTCCCGGCCGCGCCGATCGCGCCGCCGCCTGCCAGCAGGACGCCGGCCGCGGAGACGGCGAGCAGCCGCTTGGTGCGCTGCACGTTCATGGGAAATGCCTGCCTTCCGATGCCTCGCTCAACAGACTGAGTGAGAAGGCCGCGCGGTGAGGCACAGTAGATGGCTGCGCGGCCCCCAGCCGTGCCGCATACGGTGCGAAGCGCGTCTTACGGCCGGGTCTCCGGAGCCCTTTCCCGCAGGACGCGGGCGGCGCGGTGACCATGGCCCCGACGAGGGGGCCGGCCGGACGGGGCGTGTTCCACATCACGACACTGCCGCATACGCAAGTCTGGTCGGCGGCCACCTCCACCGCAAGCGGGACGACAGGCCCTGGCGGGGGCCGACCGGCCCCGGCAGGGCCTGATCCGGTCAGCCCGGGGTGGCCTCGCCGCGAGGCCCGCGTCACGGGAGCCGTCCGGGGCACCGGCACCGTGGCCCGGCCGCCGGCCAAAGCGTCCGGTGCACGGTGCCCCGCCCGTTCCACTGAGCTGCCTGCCATGGGGCCGGCGCCTGTCCCGGTGGACGCGCGGGTCCGGAGTCCGCCACGGCGGACGGCCCGCGCGAACCGGCCCACCGCCCGGCCGGGCCCCGGCCCCCGGCCCCGGCGCGACGGCGCCGCCGGCAGCGCCTCCTGACGGCGGCGGCACCCCTCCTGACGGTTCCGCATCCCGTGGCAGCCATCTCGCGCAGGGCGGACAGTGGAAGTGGGGCCCCCGGAGAAGCGAGATGATCATGGACCGTTACCCGCCCATCGCCGACCACGGCCTCGTCGGCGACCTGCAAACAGCCGCTCTGGTCTCGTCCCGGGGGGTCGTCGACTGGTTCGCGGCGCCCCGGTTCGACTCGCCCAGTGTCTTCGCCGCCCTGCTCGACCACGACCGCGGCGGGCACTTCCTGTTCGCGCCGGAGAGCGAGAACGCCACCTGCAAGCAGCTGTACTACCCCGACACCGCCGTCCTGGTCACCCGTTTCATGTCGCCGGACGGTGTCGGTGAGGTCTTCGACTGCATGCCACCGGACCGCACCGGCACCCCCACCGACGAGCATGCGCTGATACGCGGTGTGCGGGCGGTGCGCGGCACGGTGCGCTTCACGCTGGAGTGCCGTCCGCGCTTCGACTACGGCCGGGCCACCCACCGTCTCGACCTGCGCGACGGCACCGCCACCTTCCGTGCGCCCGGTGTCACGGCGCACCTGCAGGGCACCTTCCCCCTGGAGCGCGACGGCACGGACGTGCGGGGCACGGTGACGCTGAGAGCCGGCGAGATGGCCGCGGCGGTCTTCACCGTCGGCGGGGACCAGCTCGCCGCCCCGCCGCCGCTCACCCCGGACGGGGCGATGGACCGGTTCTGGGACGTCGTGGACTTCTGGCACCGCTGGGTGCGCTGCTCCCGGTACCGCGGCCGGTGGCCGGGTGTGGTGCACCGCTCGGCGATCACGCTCAAGCTGCTCACGTACGCCCCCACGGGGGCTCCGGTCGCCGCGGCCACCATGGGCCTGCCCGAGCAGGTCGGGGGCGAACGCAACTGGGACTACCGCTACACCTGGGTCCGGGACGGCTCCCTGTCGGTGCGTGCCCTGCTCGACCTGGGGTTCGCCGAGGAGGCGGCCCGGTTCACGCGCTGGATGGGCGATCGGCTCCAGGCCCGGGAGGGCGTGGACGGCGAGCCGCTGCAGATCATGTACCGCGTCGACGGCGACCCCGACGTGCCCGAGGAGATCCTCTCGCACTGGGAGGGCTACCGGGGTTCGTACCCGGTGCGGCTGGGCAACGCGGCGGCCGATCAGCTGCAACTGGACATCTACGGCGAGGCGCTCTACGCCCTGTCGGAGGGACACGACGTCTCCCAGGGAGGCAGCTACCACGGCTGGAAGAACCTCGCGCGGACGCTCGACCGGCTGGCCGACTCCTGGGACCGCCCCGACGAGGGCATCTGGGAGACCCGGGGCGGGCGCAAGGACTTCACCTTCAGCCGGGTGATGGAATGGACGGCCTTCGACCGGGGCCTGCGCCTGGCCAGGGAGCAGAGCCGGCCCGCCGACGTGCCGAGATGGACCGCCGCTCGCGATGCGATCCTCGAACAGGTGATGGAGCGGGGCTGGAGCGAGAAGGAACAGGCCCTCGTGCAGCACTACGGCGGCGAGGTGCTCGACGCCTCGCTGCTGCTCATCCCCCGCGTCGGCTTCCTGGCACCCAGGACGGCCAGCTGGCTGTCGACGCTGGACGCGATGGACCGCACGCTGGTGTCGGACAGCCTCGTCTACCGCTACGACCCCACGGCCTCCCCGGACGGACTGCGGGGCTCCGAGGGGACCTTCAGCCTCTGCACCTTCCTCTACGTCGACGCCCTCGCCCTGGCCGGCCGGACCCGTCCGGCGCGCTACGCCTTCGAGAAGATGCAGACCTACGCCAACCACGTCGGCCTGTTCGCCGAGGAGATCGGCCCCAGCGGCGAGCAACTGGGCAACTTCCCGCAGGCTTTCACGCACCTGTCGCTGATCATGGCGGCGACCACCCTGGACGAGGCCCTGGACCGGCAGCGGGACTGAGAGCTGCGGACCGAAGCGGGCCCCGGCGGGAGCGGGACGGCGGGGCCCGGGCGGGCCAAGGGCGCGAAGCCGCTCAGCCGCCGGTCGCGAAGCCGGGGAAGAGGGTCATGCCGCCGTCCACGAAGAGGGTGGTGCCGACCACGTAGTCCATCAGGTCCGAGGCGAGCCCGACCACCGCGTGGGCGATGTCCTCCGGATCGCCCACGCGTCCGTAGGGGATCAGCCGCAACAGTTCCTTCTCGGCGTCGGCGGTGGTCCAGGCGCTCCGGTTGATGGGCGTCTTGATGGCTCCCGGAGCGACCGCGTTGACCCTGATCCGGTGCGGCGCGAGTTCCTGGGCGAGGGTCTCCATCATCATCTGGACACCCCCTTTGGAGGCCGCGTAGTTGACGTGACCGGCCCAGGGAATGAGCTGGTGCACCGAACTCATGCAGATGATCTTCCCGGCCGCACGCGACACCTCGGGGACGACTCCCCTCCTCATGAACTCCTTCGTCGCCTCCCGGGCACACAGGAACTGGCCGGTGAGGTTGACGTCCAGCACCTTCTGCCACTGGGACACCGTCATCTCGGTGAACGCGGCGTCGCGTTGCAGCCCGGCGTTGGCCACGAGGATGTCGATGGTGCCGAACTCCGCCACCATCCGTTCGGTCATCGCGACGACCTGGTCCTCCTGGGACACGTCCGCCTCGTACGCCATCGCGCGCACGCCGAACCCGGTGATCTCCTCGACCACCTGCTCGGCCTCCTCGCCGCCGGCGACGTAGTTGACGACCACGTCGGCCCCGGCGCGCCCCAGGCCGATGGCGGTCGCCTTGCCGATGCCCGAGTTCGCGCCGGTGACGAGGGCTTTCTGGCCCTTCAGCAGGTGTGAGGGTATGACGCCCCGAGGGGCTCCCTGAGTCACGCTCACGCCGTTCTCCTTCTCGACTGACCGCCCCCGCTCTCGTGGAGCCCTGCCGGCTCCTGTCGACACCGAACCATCACCGGACCCGCCGCACACGCCGGGCGGGGGCCGATTGCGCCGAACGGTCGAACGCGGCCGGGCCGGTGCCCCGGGCCGCGTGACCGGTTGCCCGGAGTGCGGCCGGCGGACGGCCGCGCTAGGCTTTTTGGCAGTCAGGTCACTGTTTCTCAGGCGGTTTCACCCGCCGGTCGCCTTGTACGCGATGACCATGAGCATCCGCGGCGACCCGCCGATCGCGGTGCAACTCCTCGCTTCCGCGGAGCCGAGCCACGGCTGCACCCCCTCGCTCTCGCCGTCCCGCGCCCCTCGCCCGCGCGCCGTGTGCTCGTCGCGCGCCCAGGGGCACCGGTTTGCGGGGCCACGGCTGCCAGTTTCTGCGGAGGTCGGGATGAGAGTCGTCGTCGATCTTTCTCGATGCGAAGGATACGCGCAGTGCGCCTTCCTGGCTCCGGACGCGTTCCGGATGCACGGCGAGGAAGCGCTGATGTACGACCCGAACGCGGACGACGCCCGGCGCGAGCAGGTCCTGCGCGCTGCCGCGGCCTGCCCCGTCCAGGCGATTCTGGTCGACCGGTTGGAGGGGCGCGCGGCGCCGTCGGAGGCGTCCACGCCATGACCAGCGCCGACAATCTGCAAGCGTTCAGGCGGGACGGCCGCATCGTGGTCGTCGGGGCGTCGCTGGCGGGCCTGCGGGCCGCCGAGGCCCTGCGCGACGAGGGCTTCACCGGGTCCCTGACGATGATCGGGGACGAGCTGGGCGAGCCCTACGACCGGCCTCCCCTGTCCAAGCAGGTGCTGACCGGGTGGGTACCGGCCGGGAACACCGCGCTGCCGCGCCGTCGCGACATCGGGGCGGAGTGGCTGCTGGGGGTGCCCGCCAGCGGGCTGGACCTGGCGACCAACCAGGTGCGTCTCGCCGACGGACGCGCCGTCCCCTTCGACCGGGTGCTGATCTCCACCGGCGTCCGGGCCCGGCCGTGGTTCGTGGAGAGCGAGGCGGCCCTGGACGGGGTCTTCGTCGTCCGTACCCGCGAACACGCCGCGGGCCTGCAACGGGCCCTGGCCGCCGGCCCCTCGCGGGTGCTGGTCATCGGCGCGGGATTCACCGGGTCCGAGATCGCCTCCATCTGCCGCGAGCGGGAGATCCCGGTGACCGTCGCCGAACTCGCGCCGGCCCCGCTGGTCGGTGCGCTCGGTGCCATGGTCGGTCAGGTCGCCGCGGACATGCAGCGCGACCACGGGGTCGACCTGCGCTGCGGTGTCAAGGTGACCCGGCTGGAGGGCGACGAGCAGGGGCGTCTTCGCCGCGCTCACTTCGACGACGGCACCACCGTCGACGCCGACGTGGCGGTGGTCGCCCTCGGGGGCATCCGCAACACGGAGTGGCTGCAGGGATCGGGGCTCGCGACGGGCGTCTGGGGCATCGCCTGCGACACCGGCTGCCGCGCCCTCGACCTCAACGGCCTGGTCACCGACGACGTCTTCGCCGCAGGTGACGTGGCACGCTGCCCCAACCCCATCTACGAGTACCGGCTCATCTCGTTGGAGCACTGGGCCAACGCGGTGGAGCAGGCGGAGGTGGCCGCGCACAACATGGTCAGCGGCCAGGCGGACCGCTGGCCCCATCTGTCGATCCCGCTGTTCTGGTCGATCCAGTTCGGGGTCAACATCAAGTCCGTCGGTGTGCCGACCTTCGCGGACGAGGTGGTCGTCACCCAGGGGTCGGTGCGCGAGCGCCGTTTCGTCGCCGCGTACGGCTATCACGGCCGCGTCACCGCGGCGGTGAGTTTCAACAACGCGAAGTGGCTGGACCACTACCGCAGGCTCATCGAGACGGCCGCTCCCTTCCCGCCCCCCTCCCCCGCCCCCGACCAGCCCGCCGACACCGAACCGGTGCCCGTCGACTTCCCCGGCCCGGCGCTGCTCGCCCAGGGCGCCACCGTGGTCGTCACCGGTCACAACCCCAGTGAGCGGCGCGTCACGGCCGCGTACCAGCACCGGTAGGAGGCAGAGCGAGATGACCACGACCGAGACGACCGCGACGCTCCGGCGGATCCTCGACCACTCCTCCCGCGCCGACCCGTACCCCCTGTACGCCGAACTGCGTGAGACGCCCGTGGCCAGGCAGGACGACGGCAGCTACGTGATCAGCACCTACCGCGAGATCGCGGACCTCCTGCACAACCCCCACCTGAGTTCGGACACCCGGAGCCTGTGCCGTCCGCCGGCCGGGATCGAGGCGCAGGCCACCCCGGCGTTCATCAACCTCGACCCGCCCGAGCACGACCGCCTGCGCCGCATGGCGATGCGCCACTTCGGCCCCCCGCACACGCCGAGGCTGGTGACCGGCATGGAACCGGCCCTGGAGGCCATCGTCGGCGGGCTGATCGACGATTTCGCGGGCAAGGAGCGGATCGACATCGTCGACGACTTCGCCTATCCGTTCCCCGTCGCCGTGATCTGCCGCCTGCTCGGCGTGCCCCGCGAGGACGAACCGAAGTTCCACGTCTGGGTGGACGACCTGATCAACTCCATCGACTACGACCCCCGAACCGACCCGAAGGAGAAACTGGACAAGGGCCAACAGGCCCGCAGGGACCTGCGCGAGTACCTCGGCGGGCTGCTGGAGCACCGGCACGGCCACCCCGGCGACGACCTGCTGTCACGGCTGGCCAACGACGACGGACCCGACGGCCGGATGACCGACGAGGAGATCGTCGCCACCGCGAACCTCCTGCTCATCGCCGGCCACGAGACCACCGTCAACCTCATCACCAACGGCATGCTGACCCTGCTGCGCCACCCCGGCGTGCTGGAGCGTCTGCGCGGCGATCTTGGCCTGGTCGTTCCCCTGGTCGAGGAACTGCTGCGCTACGAACCCCCCGTGCACATCATCCCCTGGCGCGCGGCGTACAACGACATGACCGTCGCCGGCACCAGCATCCCCAAGGGGTCGCAGATCATGCTGATGCTGGCCTCGGGCAACCGCGACCCGGACCGCTTCCCCGATCCCGACCGCTTCGACCCGGACCGGCGGGACAACCAGCACCTGGGGTTCGGCAGCGGCATCCACCTGTGCTTCGGCGGGCCGCTGGCCCGGCGGGAGACACAGATCGCGCTGACCCAACTGGTACGCCGCCTCGACCGGCCCACGCTGGTGACCGATCCCCCGCCCTACCGGCGCAGCCCCGTGCTGCGCGGGCCGGTCCACCTGCACGTCGAGCAAGGCGGTGCTCAGCCCGCCTGACCGGTGCACACCTTCTCGGAGACCAGGCGGCGACCGGCGTGGGCACGCCGGGGGCGTGCGCGAACGTCCTGCCCGCGTGCAAGCGGTGGCCGCCGCCCCTGGGGCCCCTGACAGAGGTAGTGGAATTTTCAATCACCTGGTTCCGTTGTGGGCCTCGAAGGAGGTCACCAGTGGAGACCATGTACTACGACCACGGGGCCCCGGCGGAGCGCTGGGACCGGGCGCGGATGTTCTTCGACGCCAGGGACTACGCCGGTGCCGCGCGCGTGCTGAACGGGCTCGTCGATGAGGTGCCGGAGCAGACCGGCCCGCGGCTGCTGCTGGCGCGCGCCTACTACCACTCCGCCCAACTGCGCCGCGCCGAAGCCGAGTTGCGCGTCATCGTGGAGCGCGACCCGGTGGAGCACTACGCCCGGCTGATGCTGGGCCGCACCCTCCAGCGTCAGGGGCGGCACGAGGAGGCCGCCACCCACCTGCGGGTCGCCTCGGCCCTCGCCGGGGAGTTCGACGACGGGTCCGCCGACGAGGCGGGCGGCAAGGCCTTCGGAGAGTGACGTGGCCCCGCGGGTGACGTGCCCGCCCGCGTCGACCCGCGCCGCGCCGGTGGGCGGCCCGCGGCCCCGATGTTCCCCTGGCCCTACAACGGCGTCGCCGTCTGCAGGACCAGGAACAGCGTGACCGCCGAGTTCGCCGAGGACATCGCGGACACCACCGTGCCCGCGGCCGCTCCCCACGCCGCGGCGCCGGCCGCGGTGAACGCCGGCGGCCAGTCCCGGACGGCGGGCGCCGGTGCCAGCAGCGCCGCCACCCGGCGCGGGACCGGGCCGGTGGCGGCCAGCGCCGCGAGCGTGGGCGCCGGCGCGGTGGCCGACAGCAGCGCCGCCCTGCCGATGGCCCGTGCCACCGTCCGCCGGTCGCCGACCGCGCGGGCGGCCTCTTCGTCGGCCCACCGTTCGGCGGTGTAGGCGACGGCGGAACGCAGCGGGCGCAGGAACGGATTGGCGCGCGCCGCCAGGTGGACGGCGAGCAGATGGCGGTGGTGCCGGGCCGTCAGATGGGCGCGCTCGTGCGCGAACAGCGCGCGCCGCTCGGCCGGCGCGAGCCCGTCGAGCAGGGCCGTGGTGACGACGATCCGCCCCCGCGCGCCGGGCAGGGCGTACGCGTACGGGGTGGTGTCGGGGAGTACCGCGACCGTGGAGCCGCGCAGCCCGGTCAGGGCCCGGCGGGCGCGCCGGGTCACCCGCCGGTGGCGCCACAGCGTACGGGCGCAGGCCGCCGTGACCGCGGCCAGCGCGGGGATCGCCGCGCGGCCGGCCACGCCGTCGTACGGCACGGCGGCTCTGACCTCGGGGTCGGCCCAGCCGTCGGGCAGCGGGTTGCCGGGCAGTTGTGCGGTGCCGACCACCATGAGCAGGACGAGGCAGAGCGTGCTGCACGCCGCCATCACGACGGCGACGGCGGTCAGGAGCCGCGTGGCGGTGCGCGGGTGAAGGTGCAGTTCGGCCAGCCGGGCGACCGGCCAGGCGGTCAGCGGCAGCACCAGCGGCAGGAAGACGAAGACCCCCATCAGGTGTCAGACCCTTCCGTCCTCTCCGTCCCCTTCTACCGTTGCGCCCTCTCCCGCCGGCCCGCCCCCTCGGCACTGCCCGTCCTCGCGGTCCGGGTCTTCCTCGCCGCACGGCTGGTCCTCGCCGTGCCGCTCGTCCTCGTCCGCCGACTCCAGCAGCGCGCGCAGAACCTGCTCGTCGCCGGGCGGCAGCGCGGTGACGAAGCTGGCGAGGACCGCCTCGCGGTCGCGTTCCCCGTCCAGCAGGCGGCGCATCCTGAGTGCCGCGAGCCGGGCCACGTCCGCCGTCGGGGTCCAGACGAAGGAGCGGCCACGGCGCTCGCGGGAGACCACGTCCTTGGCGAGCAGCCGGGTCAGGATGGTGACGACGGTGGTGTAGGCCAGGTCTCCGCCGAGCCGCTCCTGCACCCAGGCCGCGGTCACCGGGCCGTCCGCCTCGCGGAGCGCGGCGAGCACCTGGCCCTCCAGTTCCCCCTGCCTTCGCCGGGTCCGCCGGTCCTGCGGCGCCATGTCCGTCTCCCTCCGGCGTCGACGTGCCGGACCACGCTACTTCACTCCGTGGCATGCTGGCGCGATGGCTTCTCCCAGTGCGCCCGCCCCCCTGGCCGAGCGGGTCGAGGAACTCCTTTCGGCCGACGGTCCGTTGCCCATCGTCGCGGCCGGTGATCCGGTGCTGCGGCGCGCCGCCGAGCCGTTCGACGGCCAGTTGGAGCCCGCGCTGCTGGCGCGGTTCACGCAGGCGCTGCGCCTGACCATGCGCGCGGCGCCGGGGGTGGGCCTGGCCGCCCCGCAGGTCGGGGTGGGGCTGCGGATCGCGGTCGTCGAGGACCCGGCACCGGTACCGGAGGAGGTACGGGTGGCCCGGGGCCGGGTGCCGCTGCCGTTCCGGGTGCTGGTCAACCCCTCGTACGAGCCGGTGGGCGCGAAGCGGGCCGCGTTCTTCGAGGGGTGCCTGAGCGTGCCGGGCTGGCAGGCGGTGGTGGCCCGGCACGCCGAGGTGCGTGTGCGGGCGCTCGACGAGCACGGGCACCGCGTGGACGAGGTGTTCACCGGCTGGCCCGCCCGCATCGTGCAGCACGAGACCGACCACCTCGACGGCACCCTGTACCTGGACCGCGCCGAGTTGCGCTCGCTGGCCTCGAACGAGGCGATGGCCGCGCGGTGGACGCAGCCGACGCCCGAGGAGGCCGCGCGCGCCCTCGGCTTCCCCCTGCGCTGACCGGCCCCGGAGGCCCGCCGCGGCCGGTTCAGCCGCGGTAGGCCTCCAGCAGCCGCAGCCACACCTCGCTGATGGTCGGGTACGAGGGGACGGCGTGCCACAGCCGGTCGACGGGGATCCGCCCGGCGACGGCGACGGTCGCCGAGTGGAGCAGTTCACCGACGCCGGGGCCGACGAAGGTGACGCCGCGCAGGATCCGTTCGTCGAGGTCGACCACCATGCGGGCGCGGCCCCGGTAGCCCTCGCCGTACAGCCCGGCGCCGGCGACGGAGGTGAGGTCCACGTCGACGGCGCGGACCCGGTGGCCGGCCTGTTCGGCCTCCGCCAGCGACAGCCCGACGGCGGCGGCCTCGGGGTCGGTGAAGACGACCTGGGGGACGGCGTGGTGGTCGGCGGTGGCGGCGTGCGGGCCCCAGGGGGCCGGTTCGCCCGCGGCGGTGCCGGCGGCGCGGGCGCCGATGGTGTCGCCCGCGATCCGGGCCTGGTACTTGCCCTGGTGGGTGAGGAGCGCGCGGTGGTTGACGTCGCCGCAGGCGTAGAGCCAGTCGGTGCCCTCGACCCGCAGGGTGTCGTCGACCGTGAGCCAGGAGCCCGGTTCCAGGCCGACGGTGTCCAGGCCGATGTCGTCGGTGCGCGGGGCGCGTCCGGTGGCGAAGAGGATCTCGTCGCCCTCGATGCGCTCGCCGGTGCCGGTGACGGCCACGACGGTGCCGTTCTCGCGGGTCACGGACTCCACGGAGGTGCCGGTGCGCAGGTCGGTGCCCGCCTCGGTGAGCGCGTCGGCGACGAGTTCACCGGCGAAGGGTTCCATGCGGGGCAGCAGTCCCTTGCCGCGCACCAGCACGGTGACCTGGGAGCCGAGGGCCTGGAAGACGGTGGCCATCTCGGTGGCGACCACACCGCCGCCGACCACGATCAGCCGCCGCGGCACCTTCTCGGCGCTGGTGGCCTCCCGGCTGGTCCACGGCCTGACCTCGTCGAGACCGGGCAGGTCGGGCAGCTGGGCGCGGGTGCCGGTGCAGACGGCGACGGCGTGCCGGGCGGTCAGGGTCCTGAGCGCGCCGTCCGGGCCGGTGACCGTCACGGTGCGCGGGCCCGCGAGCCGGCCGTGGCCGCGGTGCAGGTCCGCTCCGATGCCGTCCAGCCATCCCACCTGCCCGTCGTCGTGCCAGTGCGAGGTGTACTCGTCGCGGCGGGCCAGGACCGCGGCGGTGTCCAGCGGTCCCTGCACGGCCCGGCTCAGTCCGGGCAGGCGGCGGGCGTCGGCGCGGGCGATGACCGGGCGCAGCAGGGCCTTGCTGGGCATGCAGGCCCAGTACGAGCATTCGCCGCCGACGAGTTCGCTCTCCACGATCGCGGTGGACAGGCCTGCGGCGCGGGTGCGGTCGGCCACGTTCTCGCCGACGGGGCCGGCGCCGAGCACGACGACGTCGTACGTGAGGGTTTCCGTTTCCGTCATGGGGTCAGTCTGGTGGGTGGTGTGCCCGCAGGCCACATGGGTACGCGCGCGGAGCAGTGCGTTGCGCGCACGGAATAGCCCGTAGGGTCGGCCGTGTTGTGCGGACGGCTCAACCCGACACCAGGAAGAGGACACGCCATGAGCAGCACCGTGGAGCTGACCAAGGAGAATTTCGACCGGACGGTCACCGAGAACGAGTTCGTCCTCATCGACTTCTGGGCGTCCTGGTGCGGGCCGTGCCGTTCGTTCGCCCCGGTCTACGAGAAGGCGGCCACGGACAACCCCGACCTGGTCTTCGGCAAGGTGGACACGGAGGCGCAGCCGGAGCTGGCGGCGGCCTTCGGGATCCAGTCCATCCCGACGCTGATGATCGTCCGTGACCAGGTGGCCGTGTTCGCGCAGCCGGGCGCGCTGCCCGAGGCCGCTCTGGCGGATGTGATCGGGCAGGCCCGTGAGCTGGACATGGACGAGGTCCGCAAGGCGGTGGCCGAGCAGCAGGCGCAGGCGGGACAGTCCGGCGAGTAGACGCCGGTGACCTGCTCCGGCGGCGGTCGTGGTGGCGGACGGGGCCCTTCCCGGTGCGGGAGGGGCCCCGCCGCCGTTCCCGGACGTCTCGTCCGAAGCCGCCCGCGAGGTCAGCTGGACTCGCGGGGGGACTGGGTGACTCCTCGTCGTAGCCGAGGGGCGGTTCGGTGACGGGCGCGCCGTACGTCCTCCAGGCCGGGCCGGGAGAAGACGCCGAGGCCCGGTTCCTCGGGCACGACGACGCCGGCGCGACACCGGCCGGCGGCTGTGCCCGGCGCTGGGGGTGGACGGCGCGCCGGCGGACACTTCGAACACGTTCGTTACGAACTTGTTCGTGACGAACGCGTTCGATACGGTGAGGGGCGTGACAGCACATCCCCCCGCTTCGCGCAGCCGCAGCGACCGTCCCGCCGAGCCCGTCCTGAGCGGGGAGGGGATCGTGGCCGCCGCCCTCGCCGGCCCCCTGCCGGCCGGGACGCCCGAGGAGCGCCTGTCCGGGGGCGTCCGGGCGGTGATCAGCGGCATCGAACACACGCCGGTGCCCGACCGGCCGTGCCGTGACCGCTGAACGCGCCCCCGCCCCCTGCGTAGCCCCTCCGCTCCCCCTGCCGACCCGAGGAGAACCCACGTGTCCACCACGCCTCCCCACCACCCCGTCGCCGTGATCGGCGCCGGCCTCGGCGGGCTCACGCTCGCCCGTGTGCTGGCCGTGCACGGCATCGAGGCGGCGGTCTTCGACCTCGACGCCTCCCCCGCCGCACGCACCCAGGGCGGCATGCTCGACATCCACGAGGACTCCGGCCAGGCGGCGCTGCGGGCCGCCGGTCTGCACGAGCGGTTCCGGGAACTCGTCCTGCCCGGCGGCCAGGCCACGCGCGTGCTCGACCGGCACGCCGTCGTCCTGCTGGACGAGCCCGACGACGGCGCCGGCGGCCGGCCGGAGATCGACCGGGGCGATCTGCGGGACCTGCTCCTCGGCTCCCTGCCCGAGAACACCGTCCGCTGGGGCGCCAAGGTCACCGGGGCACGCCCGCTGGGCGGTGGCCGGCACGAGGTGGCGCTCGCCGACGGCACGGTCTTCACCACGGACCTGCTGGTCGGCGCCGACGGGGCGTGGTCGCGGATCCGTCCGCTGGTCTCCGCGGCGCGGCCCGCCTACAGCGGCGTGTCCTTCGTCGAGGCGGACCTCCTGGAGGCCGGTCTGCGTCATCCGGTCGCCGCCGGGGTGGTGGGCGAGGGGTTCTTCTTCGCGCTGGGTGCGGGCCGGGGCTTCCTCGCGCACCGCGAGACGGACGGCAGCGTGCACGTGTACGTGGCCGTCGAGGCCCCGGAGGACTGGCTCGACGGCGTCGACTTCGGCGACACCGAGGCGGCCAAGGAGCGTGTCCTCGCTCACTTCGACGGCTGGGACAAGAGCCTGCGGTCCCTGGTCTCCGACGCCGACGGCCCGCTGGTGCCCCGGCGGATCCACGCGCTCCCGGTCGGTCACCGCTGGGACCGGGTTCCCGGGGTCACGCTGCTGGGCGACGCGGCGCACCTGATGTCGCCGTTCGCGGGCGAGGGCGCCAACCTCGCCATGCTCGACGGCGCCGAACTGGCCGGTTTCCTCGCCGCCCGGCCCGATGACACCGAGGCCGCCCTGAGCGCGTACGAGGAACGGATGTTCCCGCGCAGCGAGGCGTCGGCGGCACAGTCGGCGCACAGTGCGGCCCTGCTGTTCCGCGAGGACGCGCCCCAGGGCCTGCTGGAGATGTTCGCCGCCCACGGCTGAGTGCGGCCCGGCCGGGAGCGGGCGCACGGCACGCCGGGGGCGGGACGCACCCTGTCGGGGACAGGGGGCCGGCGGCGGGAAGGCCGGGAACGGGATCAACAGGACCGCCGGGCCGGGGCGGGCACCGAGCAGGGCCCGGCAGCGGGGGCCACGGCGCTCAGCCGGGCCGCCTGGCACCCGTCAGGCGGTCGACCAGGTCGTACCAGCCGGCGTGGAGCCGCTCCATCGGCATCTGGCACTGCCGGGTCAGGTGGTGGAGCAGCGCGGCTTCCAGGTAGCCCATCAGCGCCTGGGCGAGGAGTTCGGCGTCCGCCCCGGGGACCGCCTGGCGCAGCAGCATGACGACATGGGCGTGGCGCACCCGGCGGGCCGGCACGAGGAAGCGGCGGTCGGGACAGGGTTCCGCGGCGAGCTGCAGTTCCAGGTCGTCGGCGGCGCGGCGCAGCGCGGCACAGCCGAAGGCCCGCAGCCGCTCCACGGGCGGCGCGCCCGGGCCCAGGGGAGGCGGCCCGCTGAGGAAGGAGGCCTGGAACTTGCTCTCGGAGTGGTCCAGCAGGGCGGTGAGCAGGCCGGTGCGGTCGCCGAAGCGGCGGAAGACCGTGCCCTTGCCCACCTGGGCGGCCGCCGCCACCGCCTCCATCGTGACGCCCGCCGCGCCGTGCTCCGCCACCAGACGGGCCGCGGCGTCCAGCAGCCGGGCGCGGTTGCGTGCCGCGTCGGCGCGCAGGCAGGGCTCGTCCGAACCGGCGCCGAGTTCGAGCAACACCGGCTGTTCTGAGGGCTCTTGAGGCGTGGGGAAGGGCGGCAGAGCGCTGGACATGAAGACAGCGTAAAGCATGGGGAACACAACTGGACCGCGGTCCGTTTAATCTGGTAGAAAATTAAACGGACCTCGGTCCGGTTGGTTACGGCAGTGTTTCACCCCTTGGAGTCCCCCATGTCTGTTCGCATTCTCGCGCTCGTCGGCAGCCTGCGCGCCGGCTCGCACAACCGCCAGCTCGCCGAGGCTGCCGCGAAGCTCGCCCCCGAGGGCGCCGAGGTCCAGGTCTTCGAGGGCCTGGCCGACGTCCCGTTCTACAACGAGGACCTCGACGTCGAGGGCGGCGTGCCGGCCGCCGCCGTCAAGCTGCGCGAGGCCGCCCTGGCCGCCGACGCCTTCCTGCTCTTCTCCCCCGAGTACAACGGCACCATCCCGGCCGTCCTGAAGAACGCCATCGACTGGCTGTCCCGTCCGTACGGCGCCGGCGCCTTCGGCGGCAAGCCGGTCGCCGTCATCGGCACCGCCCTCGGCCAGTACGGCGGCGTGTGGGCGCACGACGACACCCGCAAGGCCGTGGGCATCGCCGGCGGCAAGGTGATCGAGGACATCAAGCTCTCCATCCCGGGCTCCGTGACGCGCTTCACCGAGACGCACCCGGCGGACGACGCCGAGGTCGCCGGCCAGCTGACCGAGGTCGTCGCCCGCCTGCGCGGCCACGCCGACGAGGTCATCGCCGCCTGAGCGAGCCGTACCACCGGGAGGGCCGGAGCCGTGCGCGGCTGCGGCCCTCCTTGCCGAGGTCACCCGCCCGGCGGGTACACGGGGGGCGGCGCGTCCGGGAGCGGGCGTGCCGCCGTACCCGTCGTGCCCCGGCAAGGAGACGCCATGGAACCGGTCCCGCCCCCGTTCGACCCGGAGCTGGCCACCGCTCTGGAAGAGGCCGGCGACCTGGCCCGGCCCGGGCTCACCCCCGAGGACATCGCCGCCGCCCGCCGGGACGGGGACGCGGCCTCGGAACTGTCGGCCGCGCTGGACCTGACGCTGGGCGGCGCCTTCGAGGCGGCGGACCTGACGGTCCCCGGCCCCCCTGGCGCCCCGGCCGTCTCCCTGCTCGTCTGCCGCCCCACGGCGGCGGCGCCCGGCACGGCGCGGCCCGTGCTGTACCACGTGCACGGCGGGGGCATGGTCCTCGGGAACAACCGGCTCGGCGTGAACACGGCCCTGGACTGGGCGCAGGAGCTGGACGCGGTCGTGGTGTCGGTGGAGTACCGGCTGGCACCGGAGCATCCGCACCCCGCGCCCGTGGAGGACGTGTACGCGGGGCTGGTCTGGACGGCCGGACACGCCGCGCGCCTGGGCGGCGACCGGCAGCGGATCGTGCTCGTGGGGGCGAGCGCGGGCGGGGGCCTGGCCGCCGCCCTGGCGCTGCTGCTGCGCGACCGGCGGGGCCCGCGTCCGCTCGCGCAGATGCTGCTGTCCCCGATGCTCGACGACCGCAACGACACGCCGTCCGCCCACCAGATGGCGGGCGTCGGCCCCTGGGACCGCACGGCCAACGAGACGGGCTGGTCGGCGCTGCTGGGCGAGCGGCGCGGTGGCCCGCACGTGTCGCCGTACGCCGCGCCGGCCCGCGCCGGGGACCTCGCCGGCCTGCCGCCCGCCTTCCTCGACGTCGGC
This sequence comes from Streptomyces sp. NPDC006743, assembly GCF_040703815.1. Lineage (NCBI taxonomy): Bacteria > Bacillati > Actinomycetota > Actinomycetes > Kitasatosporales > Streptomycetaceae > Streptomyces > Streptomyces sp. NPDC006743. The sequence continues at coordinate 71,325 of NZ_JBEYJA010000007.1, forward strand.
TCCGCGGAGACCTTCCGTGACGAGGTCGTCGCCTACGCCTCCCGCCTCTGGCAGGCCGGGGGCGCCGCGGAACTCCACGTCTGGCCGGGCGGCTTCCACGGCTTCGACGGCCTCGCCCCCGGGGCGGCCCTGTCCCGCTCCGCGCGGACCGCCCGGCTGGACTGGCTGCGCAGGGTGCTCGCGACGCGATGAGGCCGCTCCCGCCAGGCGTCCACGACGGCCGGCAAGGAGCCCTGCCCCGCCCCGGATTCGGGCACACGACTGTCACCGGCCGCGGTTGTCTGCCAACATCGTGCAAAGGCGGAGCGAACGGGGCGCGTGGTGTCGCAGTCGATCGAGGACTCATGGCGGGTGCGGATTCTCGGCTCGGACAACACACCGGTGGGATCGGGTGTTCTGGTGGACGGGGGGCGGGTGCTGACGTGTGCTCACGTCGTGCAGGGCGCGCTGGAGCTGGCGGAGAACGAGTCCCCCGAGGGGCTGAGCGTCACGGTCGACCACCCCGGTTCCCTCAGCCGTGAGGTGTCGTACGCCTCCGTCCTGCCGCAGGGCTGGGCCCCGCCCGAGGGGGAACGCGCGGACGTCGCGGTCCTGGAGCTGACCGGCGCGCCGCCCTCCGGCTGCGTCCCGGCCCGGCTGCGTGCGTGCGGCCCCGTACGGGAGCGGTCCGTGCGGGTCTTCGGCCAGTCCTCGGCCGCCGCACCCGGCGTCTGGGTGACGGCTCGGCTGCTCGGCGCGGGCGGGCTCAGCCCGGACTGGGTGCAGCTGGAGAGCCCGGAGGGGTCCGAGGAGCGGGTGCGAGGCGGATACAGCGGGGCGGGCGTCGTGGACGCGGACGGGTACGTCATCGGCGTCGTCGTCGCCGTGCGCCGCCCGGCCGGGTCCCGCACCGCGTGGATGATCCCCGTCGAGGCCGCGGTGCGCTACTGCCCGCTGCTGGCCGGTGCCGTGCACGGCGGCCCCGCGCCGGCGCCCGCCTGGCCGCGCGGCGCGGACCGGGAGCTGACCACCGCCCTGGTGAGGCTGCCGAGCATGCGCGACCCGCAGCGCCGTGAGAGCGTGCTGCGCGACGCCGGGGACGAGATCTTCGACCTGGCCGAGCGGTCACCGGTCCTGGTCGAGGACGTACGCGGGGTCGTGGCGCTGTGCCTGCAGTACGCGGACGGCATCGACCGGCTCGCCGCCGCACTGCGCTGGTACGAGCGCGGGTCGCTGCCGATGCGCGAGTTCGAGCGCGTGGTCCTGCGGCTGCGCGGCGACGCGGGGACCACACCGTGACCGGCGGCGCCGGCACACCGCGCACGGACCTGTTCTGGGAACTGGCCGGCCTCATCGCCCGCATCCCCGGACTCGGCCACCCGCTGCCGCTGCGGCGCGCCGCGGAGGCGTTCGCCGAGCGGTTCGGACCGGTGGACACCGAACGCTCCGGCATGCTCAGGGAGGACCTCTACGCGACGCTGCGGGCGTGCGACAGCTACCCCGAGGGGCTGCGGTTCTACCTCGACCGGCTGGGCAGCGGGCGTACCGGGACGCTGGCGTGGGCGGCCGTCGAGCAGATGTACCTGCGGCTGTACCCGGAGCGGCTGCTGACGGCCGCCGAGCGCGACGAGCTGTGCGCGCTGCTCGCGCAGTGCCCCGCCACCACGCCGCTGGAGCCGCTCGCGCGGCGCTTCCTGCCGTTCCTGCCGCGGCCGGCGGGCAAAGAGGCCGGCGGGCCCGGGGCGGTCGCGGAACTGCTCGACGCCCTGGAGGACGCCCTGGTCCTGGCGGACGAGGCGCACCCGCTGCTCTCCTTCGTCGAAGCCGTGGCGGCCTGCCTCCAGCGGCCGCTGGAGGCAGGTCTGCAGGCCTGGAACGACAAGGTGGCGCACCGCATCGGCTGCCCGCCCCAGCTGCTGCGCAGGGTCCGTTTCCGGGAGCGGGCCCGGCTCGGGCGGCCGGCCGAGCCGTACCGGCTGCTCGTGGAGATCGTGGCGCACCCGGCCGCACCCGACGAGTACCACGTGCGGGGCTGGCTGCTGTCCCCCGCGCGGGGACCGCACTCCCTGCTCGCCGACCGCAGGGTGGCCTCCCGGGCCGCGCTGGAGGAGACGGTCGCCGCTGTGCACCAGAGCGCGCTGGAGCGCCTCGGGGAGCTGAGCGCCGGACTGAAGGTGGAGTTCCTGCTGCCCCGGCCGCTGCTGTGGCTGGACGTCGACCAGTTCCTGGTCCGGCCGGCCGGTTCGGTGGCCCGCCCCATCGGCGCCGACCACACGGTCCTGGTGCGCAGCCGCGACCGTTTCCACAAGCGGTACTGGTGGCCGGCGCTGCACCGCCGCCTGGCCTGGCTCGAGACCCACCCGGACGGCGTTTTCGAGGCCCCGGCCGTACGGTACGTCGCGCACGGCCGCGCCCCCGCGCCCTACGACCTGCTGAGCGAACTGCGCGACGGGGAGACGCCGTTCTGCTTCGTGCTGCTCGACCCCCCTGCCTACGACGGCGATCTGGCGGCCGACCCGGTCTACGTCCTGCTGGAGGTGGGTGTTCCGGCCATCGTCGCGCTGCGCCGCCAGGGCCACCACGCCGAGGCGCGGCCCCAGTTGGGGAATCTGCTGGCCGGAAGGTTGGATGCGCTGCCCGACCGGGTACGACATCTGCGGGGCGTCGGTCCGGGCGGCGGTGGGTCAGCGGTGACGCTGGACCTGCATCGCCACGTCACCCTAGTGTGGGACAGCCAAGACGGACTGGAGGGGGCGGAGGCCGCGCTCGGGCATCCGCGGACCGGGGGTGGCAGGCCATGACCGGGGAGACGACCGATCAGCGTGAGGCACGGCAGCCCCGTCCTCCCGCCTGGTGGGTGTTCCGGGACAACGGCGCTCAGCACGCGCCGTCCGAACCGCTGCCCCCGCTGCCCGCCCCGCCGCCCTGGCGGCGCTTCAGGCCGGACACCGACAGCCCGCCGCTGGACATCCCCGACCCGGGCGACCACTGGGACGTGGAGCGGAAGCTGGGATCGCGCCGGGCGGGCACCTTGGACCACGCCGTCGTCGACGTCATCAACGCCGCGATCCAGCTGCGCCGCCCGCTGCTGGTCACCGGGCAGCCGGGCACCGGCAAGTCCAGTCTGGCCCACCAGATCGCCGCCGAGCTGGGTCTGGGCCGGGTGCTGTGGTGGCCGGTGGTCAGCCGTACGACGCTGCGCGACGGCCTGTACGACTACGACGCGATCGGCAGGGTGCAGGACGCGCCCGCCGGGACGGGCCCCGGCCTCAAGCGCGAGCCGCTGCCCGACGTGGGCCGCTATCTGACGCTCGGTCCGCTCGGCACGGCGCTGCTGCCCTGGAAGCGTCCCCGGGTGCTGCTCATCGACGAGCTGGACAAGAGCGACATCGACCTGCCCAACGACCTGCTGCACATCTTCGAGGAGGGCGAGTTCCGCATCCGCGAGCTGGAGCGGCTGGGCCAGTCCCGGCGCGAGGCGAGCGTCGGCACGGCCGACCACGGCTCACCGGTCGTGGTGCGCGACGGACGGGTGCGCTGCTCGGAGTTCCCGGTGGTGGTGATCACCAGCAACGGCGAACGCGCCTTCTCGCCCGCCTTCCGCCGCCGCTGCCTGGAGGTGGAACTCGCCGCTCCGGACGAGGCACGGCTGGCCGCGATGGTGGAGGCCCACTTCGGCGCCGGACGGGACCCGCGGGCGGCGGAACTGGTCCGCGCGTTCCTCCAGGAGCGCGGGGACGGTTCGCTCGCCGCCGACCAGCTCCTGAACACCGTGCACATGCTCACGAACGGCGCCGCCGACGCCGACGAGGCGTCCTGGACGCAGTTGCGGGCGGCGCTGTGGCGCAGCCTTGCGACGGACGCCTCGCCATGACCGGCGGGGCGGGCCGGTCGCCGTCGGCGCGCGAGTGGGCGGAGGCGATCTGGCTGGCGGAGCGCGTCGGGACGGCCGGGGGCGTCCTGCCGGACCGTGCCGTGCCGGGCCGTGTGCCGCCCCGGACCGGCGGGCCCGCGGACTTACCGCCCCCGGCCGCGTCCGTGGTGCGGGAGACACCGCGCGCCGACGCCGGACCGGACGCCGCCGATGCCGGGCACGCGGGGCCCGGGAGCCGGGGCGCCGGTCCGCCCGCCGGCCGTTCCCCTGCCGAGGACGCTCCCTCCGCGGGCACCCCGGCCACCGGTTTTCCGCCCGCCGTCTCGCCTTCCGGAGCCGACGAGGACGGTCCGCCGCCGCACGCCCCGCGGAAGTCCGCGGCTCCTGCGGGTGCCGGGGAGGAGGAGGCGGAGTCCGGATCATCGTCCGGGCGGCTGGTGCGGGGGCCGCTGACCGACATGGGGTCCCCGGTGGGCGCGCCGCCGCTCTCCGTCCCGCTGTTCGACTCCGACACCCGCCCGGGGGTGCTGCGCGACCCGCTCCGGCTGGCCCGCGCCCTGCGTCCCCTCAACCGGCGGATCCGCTCGCGCCGCAGGTTCACCCTGGACGAGGAGCGGACCGCGATCCGGTCGGCGGAGCTCGGCCGGTGGAGTCCCGTTCCGGCCGACGTGCCGGACCGGTGGTTCGAGGTCGCGCTCGTCGTCGAGCAGAGCGTGTCGATGGCCGTGTGGCGGGGCGTCGCCGACCGGTTCGCCGAACTGCTGCGCCGTCAGGGCGCGTTCGCCGACGTACGGGTGTGGTGGCTGGACACCCGCGGCGGGAAGGCGGCGCGGCTGCGCTCCCACCACGGCGGCCCGGCCCGCGCCCCGGACGAGCTGTTCCATCCGCAGGGACGCCGGCTGGTGCTGCTGATGAGCGACTGCGTGGGGGACGCCTGGGCGTCCGGCAGCGTGCCCCGGCTGCTGCACCGCTGGGCGCGGCACACCCCGGTGGCGGTGCTCCAGCCGCTGCCCGGCCGTCTGTGGGACCTGTGCGAGGCGGTGCCCCGGGACGTACGGGTGCGCGCCCTGGCGCCCGGGCTGCCGAACGCGCGGCTGCTCCTGCGGCACGGCGGGCGCTGGGTGCGGCCCGGCGCGCTGCCCGTGCCGGTGCTGGAGATGGAGGCGTCCTGGTTCACGGGCTGGGCGCGCATGGTGGCCGGTGAGGCGCCCTCGCACAGTGACGTGGCGGCCCTGCTGGTGGACGAGCAGGGCCTGGCCCCGGAGTGTCTGCCGCCGCTCGCCCCCGAGCACCGGCCCCGTCCGGTCTCCCCGGAACAGGCGGTAGGGCGTTTCCTGCGGCACGCCTCCCCGCAGGCGCGGCGGCTCGCCGCCCAGCTGGCGATGGTCCCGTTGCGGCCGGAGGTCGTGGGGGCGGTGCAGCGTCTGCTGGGGCGGGCGGGCGGCCCGCTGCCGTTCGCGGAGATCCTGCTCGGCGGTCTGCTCGCGGCGGACAGCGGTCCGCGGGCCGGCCGGCCCGGGGGCGCGGGAGCGGGCGGCGGGGCGCGGGAGGACGGTCCGCGCTTCGAGTTCCTGGAAGGCGTACGCGACCGGCTGCTGTTCGGCCTCGGGCGCACCGAGACCCTGCGCACGCTGCAGGAGGTCTCGCAGATCGCCGGCCGGGTCATGGGCGCCCGTTCCGGGCTGCTGGGGACGCTGGTGGCCGCGCCCGCCGAACTGGACGGGACCGTGCTCGGACCGGCCGACCAGGAACTGCTGTCGGCGGCCGCACCCGCCCTGGCCGCGCTCGGACCGGCCTACGGAGGCGCACTGGCCCGCGCACGGGCGCATTCGTCTTTGGGCGGCCCCGCGGGCGGGGAGGACAGCGGGCGTCGGCCCGCCTCGTCCGGCGCGGCGGCACCGCCCACCACTCCACCTCCCAGGGAACCGGCTCAGCGCATGGAGGACGTGTCGATGGACCCCGCCCCTTCCCGTACGACGCCACCGGCCGCGGGCGTCGAGCGGCCCGGCCCGCCCGTGGGGAGCACCCGCACGCCGGCGGCCGGGACCCCCCTGCCGTCCCGGCTGCCGCGGACCATGCCGCTCCCCCAGGGCTCCTACTTCACCGGCCGGGAGGAGGAACTCGACAGGCTGCGGGCCATGCTGCACGCGGGGGACCAGGCGGCCGTCCTGCCGTACGCCCTCTACGGGATGGGCGGGGTCGGCAAGACCCGGCTGGCCGTCGAGTACGTGCACCGCCACCACACGGAGTACGAGCGGATCTGGTGGATCGACGCCGAGCAGCCCGCCGTGATCCGCCAGCAGCTCGCCTCGCTGGTGCCGGACTTCGGCGCGGCGGCCGAGGGCCCCGGAGACCCGGTGGACCGCGTCCTGGCGGCGATGTCCACCGGGGAGCCGTTCCGCCGCTGGCTGCTGGTGATGGACAACGCCGGGGCGCCCGAGGACGTGGTCCCCTACATCCCGTCGCTGCTCGGGGTGGCGCAGGGCGCGGGGCACGTCCTGGTCACCTCCCGTCACTCCGGCTGGGCCGACCGGGTGCACGCGCTGCACGTGGACGTGTTCTCCCGGCAGGAGAGCATCGGCTTCCTGCGCCGGCGCACGCCCTGGGCCACCCAGGAGGAGGCCGAACGGCTCGCCGAGTCCCTGGGCGACCTGCCGCTGGCGCTGGAGCACTCGGTGGCGGCGCAGGCCCAGTCCGGCATCGGCACCGGCGCCTACCTGGAACTCCTCGAGAACCGCCGCCAGGAGCTGCTGGCGGAACCCCCGTCCTCGGGCGTGCGGCCGGTCGCGGCGACCTGGCGGGCCTCGGTGGACCTGCTGCGCGCACAGAACCCGCAGGCGCTCGAACTGCTGCGGCTGCTGGCCTTCTTCGGACCCGAGCCCGTCGCGCAGTCGTTCCTGCGCGACGCGCGGCTGCTGAACCTTCCCGACGACCTCGCCCCGGTCGCCCGCGACGAGCTGGCCCGCGGCCGGGCGGTCCGGGCCATCAACCAGTTCTCGCTGCTGAGCGTCAACGCGGCCACCGGGACCCTCCAGGTGCACCGGCTGCTCAGCGGTGTCCTGCGGGACGAACTGTCCGACGAGGAGGCCACCAGGCTGCGGCACCTGGTCCACGAGATCATCGCCGCGCACGACCCCGGTGACTCCCAGCGCCCGGAGAACTGGCGCAACTACGCCGACATCCTGCCCCACCTCGAACCGTCCGGCCTGCTGGACTGCGGGGACGCCAAGGCGCGGGACACGGCCCTGAGCATCCTGGGTTACGTCATCGCGCGCGGTGACTTCCGCGGTGCCGTCCAGCTGGCCGGGAAGGTCGCCGGCATCTGGCACACGACGCTGGGCCCCGACCACGTCCAGACGCTGTGGGCGCGCCGGCAGCAGGCGAGCGCGCACTGGCAGCTGGCCGAGTTCGAGGACTCGCGCCGGATCAACGAGGACGTGCTGGCCAGACTGCGCACCACGCTGGGCGACGACCACGAGTTCACCCTCACCGTGGCCGGGGCCACCGCCGCCGACCTGCGCGCGGCGGGCCGCTTCCCGCAGGCGCTGGCCCTGGACCGGGACGCCTACGACCGCAGCGTCCAGCTGCACGGCGAACAGAACCCGCACGTCCTGACCGTGGGGCACAACTACAGCGTGAGCCTGCGCGTCAACGGCCTGTACGAGGAGGCGCTCGCCCTCGACCAGCGCATCCACGACGCCCGGCTGGAGATCCTCGGCCCCACGGCCCGCTCCACCCTCTTCTCCATCAACAACGTGGCGCGCGACATGCGCGAGTGCGGCCGGTACGCGGACGCGATGATCCTGCAGAGCAGTACGGTGGCCCGCTACCGCGAGCAGTACGGCGACCGGCACCCGCACACGGCACGCGCGATCAAGAACTTCTCGGTGACCTGCCGCAAGGCCGGCGACTTCGAGCAGGGACTCGCCCTGGCCCGGGAGGCGCTGGAGCTGTACCGGACGCTGTTCGGCCAGGACCACGTCGACACGCTGGCGGCGCTGACGAACATCTCCAACGACCTCAGACTGACCGGGGATCCGGCGGCGGCACGCGAGCACAGCGCCGACGCGCTGCGCCGCTACCGGTCCGTGCTGGGTCCGGTGCATCCGCTGACGGGCGTGGCCGGTGTCGACCACGGGGCGGCGCTGCGCGCCTCGCGGCAGCACGCGGAGGCCCGTCAGGTCGACGAGGAGACGGTGGCGGCACTGGCCGCGGCGCTCCCGCACGACCACCCGTGGCTGCTGCTGGCCCGGGTCAACCTCGCCACCGACCTGGCGCACGGGGGCGAGCCGGAGGCGGCGCGGACGCTGGGCGAGCAGTGCGCCCGCGCGCTGGAGGCCCGCTACGGCGACCGTCACCCGGCGACGCTGGCGGCGCTGACCAACGTGGCCCTGGACACGGCGGCCACCGGCGACGAGGAGGCGGCCGAGGAACTGCTGACGTCGGTGCGGCGCCGCTATCTGGCGACCCTCGGCCCCGACCACCCGGAGAGCCGCGGCGCCGCCGCCGGGATCCGCGCGGAGTGCGACATCGAGCCCCCGCCGATCTGACCCGCCCCTGCCCGCCGGCCCGGGGGCGCCTGGCCTCCCCGGGCGCGGCCCGGGTCACGGCGGTGCGTCGTCCCACTCGGCGAGGACGTCGCGCAGGGCGCGCAGGAGCAGGTGTCCGTTCTCGGTGAGCCAGTCGCCGCGTTGCAGCTCGTCGGCGGCGCGGCGGGCGGTGCGCCGCCACCGCTCGTAGGGCGCGTGGGCGGCCCGGTCGCCCAGGGCCGCCTCGGTGCGCCAGAACGCGGCGGTCACGCAGAACGCCGAGGCGCCCTGGAGCAGGGCCGAGGGCGGCCGGGGCCGTTCGCTCCAGGGGGCGTTGCCGCGGGCGCCGGGCGGGGCGTCGAGCAGCCGGGTCAGGTCCTGCAGCGCGTACAGGAGCGAGTGCTGCGTCTCGTGGACGAGCGCGGCGGCGAGTTCGGCGGGGTCGTCGAGCGGTGCGAGGGCGACGAGGCCGTGGGCGTCGCTGAAGGAGGCGCTCAGCCAGCGGCCGGAGGTGCCGGCGGGGGCCCGCGGCGGCAGGGGGACGACGGCGCGGACGGTGCCGCGCACCGCGTCGGCCCGGTCGGGGTGGCGGCCGGCGAGGTGCCGCCAGGCCGCGCCGAGCCGCTCCCGCCAGCGGGCGAGTTCGCCCGCCTGCGGCGGCCCGGGGTCGTCGAGGGAGGGGTGGGAGTCGAGGCGCAGGCGCAGGCGCGGGCCGGGGCCCGCGAGGGTGAGGTGCGGCAGGGGCGCCCAGCCGGGCGCGGTCCGCCCGGGGGCGTCCGGCACGGTGACGGTGACGGTGGTCCCGGGGCCGTGGGCGGTCACGGTGGTGCCGTGCGGGCCTCCCGCGACGCGCGCGGCGCGCGTGTGGGGGGCCAGGGCGGCGCGGCCGAGTCCGGGCAGGCGGAGAGTGCCGTCGTGGACCGGGACGTCGAGGCGGAAGGTGAGGCCGGCGCGGTGCCCGGCGGCCGCGGCGAGGGCGCCGACCGGATCGGGCCGGCCGTCGCGCACGGCCTCGGCCAGCGCGGTCCCGGTGGCCGGGTCCGTGATCAGGGCGTCGAAGACGGCGGGTGCGTGGTGGCGTACGGCGGCCAGGAGGGCGACGGCCCGGGCGCGGCCGGGTCCGCCGCGCGGGTCCTCGTGCAGGGCGCGCAGCAGCAGGAGGTTGCGGCTCGCGCGGGCGGTGCGCAGCAGGCGCACGGTGGCTCGGTCCGGGGTGCCGCGGGCGAGCTGGCGCCACAGGCCGCCGGGCAGGGGCAGCGGGGGCGCGGGCGCGGCGGCCCGGTGGTCGCAGGTCAACGGCGGGCCCCGGCGGCTCGGTCGAGGTCGGCGCGCAGGACGTGGGCGACGTGCCGGATCAGGGCCATCAGGTCGGGGCAGTAGACGGAGGGGTTGAGGTAGCCGTTGTCGGCGCGGTAGCGGTGCGGGTAGTGGCCGCCGCCGCAGACGGTGCCGACCGGGCAGGCGCGGCAGGGGGCGGCCAGGGCGCGGGCACCGAGCTGGCGGGCCACGGCGCCGGGGTGGTCCAGGAGGGCGTCGAAGGAGTGGCGGTGGACGTCCAGGCCGCTGCGGTCGGCTCCCTCGTAGGCGGACTTGAGCTGGTCGGAGAGGGTGAGGGAGCCGTCCGTGTCGACGACCGCGAGCTGGCAGGGGGCGCCGCCGATGGTCTCGGTGCGGGTGACGCCGCCGAGGAGGAGGTCGAGGACCGACTCGAAGAACGCGATGCGCACCGGTGGTCCGGGCGTGCCGTACCAGCGGTCGAAGACGGTGGCGAGCCACTGGCCGTAGGGGGTGTGGCCGGGGTCGGCGGTGCGTCCCGGGGGGCGGGCCGTCCAGTTGCCCAGCGGCAGCAGCAGGCGCAGCGCGGGCGGGTCGTAGGAGAGCAGGTGCTCGTAGGTGGCGAGCGGGTCGGCGGTGATGTCGACGGTGCACAGGATGCCGGCCCACACCTCGCGGTGGCCGGGGGCGGCGAGGCGGCGCAGGGCGGCGGCGACCCGGGCGTGGCTGCCGCGTCCGGCGTGGTCGCGGCGGGCGCGGTCGTGGGTGCGCGCGGTGCCGTCGAGGCTGACGGCGATCTTGATGTCCTCCTCGTGGCACATGCGCAGGACGTCGTCGTCGAGGAGGGTGCCGTTGGTCTGGACGACGACCTCGGCCGTGGTGCCGGCCGGGAGCCGCGCGCGCAGGGTCCGGCTGAGGGTGCGCAGCAGGGGGGTTCCGGCGAGCAGCGGTTCCCCGCCGTGGAGGATGACGCGCACGGAGCCGGGGCGGTGGTGTGCCGCGTGTTCGGCGATCCGGTGGCACACCTGTGCCGCCGTGTCCGGGGACATGGTGTGCGGCTGGGTCCGCCAGTGCCGGTCGGCGGCCTCGTACACGTAGCAGTAGGTGCAGGCGAGGTTGCAGCGGCTGTGCACCTTGACGACGAACTCCCGGAACGGCAGGGGGCGTTCTCCGGCGGCGCGCAGGGCGGCGACGTCGAGGAGGTCGTCGGGCCACCGGCCGTGCGGGGCGCTGCCTGCGGGGGTCACGGGGCGGGGTCGGTGAGTCGGCGCGGGCCCTCGGCGGTGTCGCCTCCGGAGTCGTAGGCGGCCACCGGCGCTTCCTCGCCCGCCAGGTGGCGCAGGACGCGGCTCAGGGCCGCGGACAGCGCCGAGTCGGTGCCCTCCAGAATCTCCTCCAGGGGCAGCCCTGTCAGATCCGGCATGTCCGCCGTGCACTCACCGGCCCCGCTCGGCATCGGCCTCAGCCCCCTGTCGCCACCGCCGCTGACTGTGTGTTGATCCGACTTTGAGGATAACCAGAGGGACGTAGGCAGGTCAGCCCGTGATTCGGGCGCGGCCGACCGGTTCCGCTGGGGTGTATTGGACGGTTGTGCGATGGGGTGTCAGTATGCTGATGCTCCGTCATCCCCCGTTCGGAGCTGCGCGGTTGACCTTGCGCGGCATCGGCCGTCACCCTGGCCGAGGGGAACGGTGTCGGGTGGCGGGAGTATGCGGGTGACAGCGGGGGCGCGCGGTACGGAAGAGCGTTCACGGCGCTGGTCCTTACGGTCTTCGGCCGCACGGTTGCTGCCGGCGGACGGCGCGGACGACGCACAGGCACGCTGGGTGGTGCCCGCCGTCCTCATCGGCGCGGTGGCGGGTCTGGGCGCGGCGGCGCTGTTCGGGCTGCTCCACCTGTGCACCGGCTGGCTGCTGGAGTCGGTGGCCGGTTACCGGCCCTACCGGACGACGGCGGAGGGCGGATTCCTGGAGCTGGAGGGCTCCGACCGGCCGTGGCTGGTGCCGCTGGTGGCCGGCGGCGGCGCCCTGGTCGCCACCGCGTTCGCGCTGTGGCTGGCCCCCGAGGCGCGCGGGCACGGCACGGACGCGGCCATCGCGGCGGCCCACCACGATCCGGCGGGCATGCGCGGCCGGGTGACGGTGGTGAAGCTCGTGGCGTCGGCGCTGACGCTGGGCTCCGGCGGCTCGGGCGGCACGGAGGGGCCCGCGGCGCAGATCTCGGCGGCCTTCGGTTCCGTCATCGCCAGGCGGACCGGCATGTCGCGCGAGCAGGCCCGGACCGCCCTGGTGATCGGGCTGGCCTCGGGGGTGGGCGCGATCTTCCGGGCACCGCTCGGCGGGGCGCTGCTCGGGGCGGAGATGCTGCACCGGCGGGGCATGGACGCGCGGGTCCTGCCGAAGGCGCTGATCGCCTCCGTGTCGGGCTGGCTGACGTTCGGCGCCTGTTTCGGGTTCACGCCCGTACTGGGCCACCACGCGGGCGCGGCGGTGAGCGGTGCCGGGGAGTTCGCGCTGGTCGCCGTGGTGGGTGTCGTGGCGGGTGGCGCCGGGCGGCTGTACACGGCGTGCTTCTACGCGGTGCACCTGCGGGTGGAGGCACGCGCGCGCGGGCCGCTGTCCCGGATCGCGGCGCCGACGGTCGGGGCACTGCTGGTGGGCGGGCTCGGGCTGCTGGTGCCGGGGGTGCTCGGGACGGGGTACGGCCTCATGGAGGCGGTGACGCAGCGGCAGTTGCTGCTGGATCTCCCGCTGGCCGTGGTCCTCGCGCTGCCCCTGGCGAAGATCGTCGCCACGGCGCTGACGGTGGGGTCGGGCGGGTCCGGCGGGATCTTCGGGCCCGGCATGGTGGTGGGCGCGGGGGTGGGCGCCGCGCTGTGGCGGCTGGCCGAGCCGCTGGGCATCGCCCCGCACAGTCCGCTGGTCCCGGTGGCGGTCGGCATGGCGGCCTGTCTGGGCTCGGTGGCCCACGCTCCGCTCGGTGTGCTGGTGATGGTGGCGGAGATGCTCGGGGACGCCGCGCTGCTCGGGCCCGGCATCCTGGCCGTGCTGTGCGCGCAGGCCGTCACCGGCGGCACGACCCTGTACCGCAGCCAGCTGGAGCGCGTCGGTGACGTGCCGGACCTGGTGAAGGATCCGGTGCCCCCGGTGGACGTGGCGGCTCCGGCCCAGCGCACGGTGGTGGCTCCCGTGCGCCGGGAGCCACCGGACGCGGATCCCGTGGCGGTCACGTCGACGGACCCGATGTCCCACTGACGCCCGGCGCCGGGCTGTCACCGGCGCCCGTACCCGGTCCGGTGTCCGGACCGCCGACCGCGCCCGTGCCCTCTCCTCCGCCCCCGCCCTGGTCGCCGCCGTCGTCCCCGTCCTGCGGCAGCCGGTGTCCGGGGGTGGTCCGCTCCCAGACCACCTTGACCTTCACGTGCCCCTCGACGCCCGTCCGTGCGATGACCGCACCCGCCTCCACGCTGAACTTCACCCCGAACTCCAGCTCCACGGTGGACGGCGGGGACGGCATCGCGGTGATCCGCCGCAGGGTGCGGCCGGCCACGTCCCGGATCTGGTCGAGGCCGGCCTCGAACCCGTCCACCGCCTCCTGCCGGGTGCCGCCGACGCGCCGCCGGGCGCGCTCGACCCCGGGGTCGTCGTCCGCCATCTCGACGTAGACCCCGGCGGTTCCCCCGCCCAGGTCGAAGCGCACCAGTTCCCCGCTCATGAACTCCCCCTCGCCCACCGCGTCCGGCACCGGCACCGCACGGGCGCCAGGGCGAGCACCTACCCCTTCGGCGCCCCTCCGAAGCATGCGCGAGCCGCGCCTGACACACCGCCAGGCGCCCACGCCGTCAGGCCGTCAGGCCGTCAGGCCGTCAGGCCGTCAGCAGCACGATTCCCAGGGTGATCAGGACGGCGACCTTGACGATCTCCAGAGCCACATAGACCAGGTGGTCGTGCGACCGGGGGCCGTCCACCGCCTCCGCGCCGGACAGGACCCGGTCGGACCTGCGGTTCAGCCGGGGGCGGACGAGGACCAGCTGCACCAGCAGGAGGACGGCGACGGCCGCGGTCAGGGCGGTGACCGGAGCCGGGGGGCCGCCCAGGGCCACCGCGGCGATCACCACGACGGCCAGCGCGGCCTCCACCAGGTTCAGGGCCCGGAAGACCATGCGGCCGATGCCCAGTCCGATGGGAATGGTCACGCCCGGGGCGCGGAACTTCAGCGGAGCCTCCAGGAAGGAGATGCCCAGCACCATGCCGAGCCAGACGAAGGTGACCGCGCTCGCCGTCGCGGCCGACGTGGTGTTCATCGATGTGCTGCCTTTCTGTCCGGGCGGACGGGCCCGGGCCGTTCTCCGCCGGGGCCGCGGGGACCCGGCCCTGTTCACGTCATCCGGCGGGCGTCCCGGCGGTCGCGGGGGCGGCCAGGTGCGCCAGACAGGAGTCGGGGGTGGCGAACGGCTCCAGGCCGCTCGCGGTCAGCGGGGCGTCCAGCTCAGCCGACGCGCCCTGCATCAGCCCCAGATGCAGCGGGCACACCAACTGGCCGTACTCCTCGGCCAGTTCCAGGAAGGGGCAGTGGCGCAGTCGGATCCGTTCCGGCATGCCGCCCTGGCCGCCTCCCTCGGGGGCCGGGTCGAAACCGAGGTCGTCGAGCAGGCCGACCAGCCGGTCCAACGGCCCCGCTGCCGTCGGCCCCTCTCCCGCCGGCCGCGCAGCCGCCTCCGCGTCCGCGGGGTCCACGGCCGCCGGCCGCGTCGCGGACGGGAGCGGTGGGGTGCCCGGCTGCGAGAGGGGCGGCAAAGGCGGCGGGGACTTCGCGAGACGGCGGCCCCATGCGCGGCCCGTCTCGACGGCGGCGGTCCGCGCATCGGGCCCGCGCGCGGCCAGTTCGTCCAGCAGCATCCGCGCCAGCAGACCGTAGCCGCGGGCGCCGCCGCGGTCCATTCCGGGCCGGGCGGCGTACACCGTGCGGGGACGTCCGGGACCCGGGCGCCGGCGTCCCGAGCCGTCCATGTCCTCGGCCCGCCGTTCGGCCAGCCCCTCGGCCACCAGGGCGTCCAGGTGGAATCGCACCGTGTTGGGGTGGACCCCGATCCGCTCGGCGGCCTCCGCGGCACCCAGCGGCCCGGGGGCCGAGCGCAGCACGTCCAGCACCTCGCGCCGACGAGGGTTGCGCCGCCTCTCGGACACTCCGATCACCCCTTCCCACCTGCGGATATTTTTTACGAGTCGACCATGGAACAATCGTAGGCGATGCATCGGAGCCACAGGGAAGAGGGGTGCACCATGGCGTCGTCCGCCGCGCACGACACCGGTCCGGACGGGGCCGGGCCGCCCGAGCCGCGCCTGCTGTGCGACGCCCGCGCGCTGGCCGGGGATCCATCGGCAGCGGCGGGCGTGCTGTGGAAGCTGGCGGAGAGCGGACGTCAGCTCGACGCCAATCTGGTCCGCCTCGCACCGGGCGCGCGGGTCGCACCGCACGCCGAACCGGACCTGGACGTGCTGGTGTACGTCGTCTCCGGCGGCGGGACGCTCGGCGCGGGCCCGCGGGACGAACGCCGGGAACTGACCGAGGGCGCCACCGTCTGGCTGCCGCACGGTTCGACGCGCAGCCTCGGCGCCGGCCCGGACGGGCTCGTCTACCTGACGCTGCACCGGCGGCGTCCCGGCATGCGGATCCGGTCACGGAAAGAGGGATCCTGACGGGAGGTCAGGATACCGGGGAGAGGTCGGCGCCACTGAGGGGCGCCCCGGGTACGCGCCGGCGCACGACGGCACCGAAGCCGCGGGGGGCGGCGGTGGCGGCCACCTCCCGGCGGCCGCAGCTCCGAGAACTGCGGATCGAAGTGGTGGGGTACGCCGGCGCCCGCTAGGGGGTGTTTCGAAAGTGGCGCCGTCCGCCCGAAGGGCGGGCCCCGCGGCGTCTGGTGCGTGTGATCGCAAGGCGGAGGGTCGTCCTCGTACTGGGCGTACGTGGACGATCCCGACAACGCGGCGAGCGCGCGTGCCAGGCGCCGCGGGGCAGGCGGGACTTTCGAAACACGCCCTAGGAGAAAGCGCGCGCGAAGGCCGCCCGGACGACGTTTCCCGGCGTCCGGTCCAGCACCCCGAACACCACGTGCTCGAAGGCGTCCGAGAACCGCCCGCCCGGCCCCAGGAGCGCCCGGAAGGCGCCCGCCACCTGCGCGGGGTCGTTGCGGAACACCCCGCATCCCCACGCGCCGAGCACCAGGTGCCGGTAGCCGTGGGCGGCGGCCGTCTCCAGCACCCGCTCGGCGCGGACGGCCAGGGCGTCCGGCAGCCGGGCGGCCCGCTCGGGCGCGTCCCGCAGCACCACCCCGGCGTTCGGGGCGGCGGCGGTCAGGAAACCGGCGGTGTACGGCTCGTCCAGAAGCCGGCCGCGGTCGTCACGGAAGACGGGGACGGCCGGTGAGTGGATCACCCGGTCGGAGTAGAACGGATCGCGGTGTGCGCGGTGGTGCTCGTAGAACTCCCTGGCCTCGAGCAGACACGTGTACAGCGCCGAGGCACGGCACAGGGCCTCTTCCTGGGCCTGTGCGCCGTTGAGGTAGCCGCCGCCGGGATTGCGCGCCGAGGCGAAGTTGAGGACGGCCACCGGCCCGCCGAGCCGCCGGGCGGCCTCCAGGCTGCTCTCCCCCGTGACCTCGAAGGAGGTCTCGGCCGGTGCCCAGGGCGGTACGGGCACCGGACCGGGCCCGCTCATGCGCGTCCCGGCCCGGGCGGCCTCGACGGCCGCCGCCAGGCGCACCTCGCGCCCGTCCTCCCGGCGATAGACCCCGGCCATCACGATCTGTTCGGTCTGCTGTGCGATGCCGCGCAGGCGCGCGCTCATGGCGCCACCCCCGTGGGCGCCGTGACCGCGCACCGCGCGGCGTCCCCCGTGTTCATGCACGCATCGTGGGCGATCCGCGGGCCCGGGTGCAACGGAGTTTCCGCTTCCGGGAGCCGCCGAAGCCGCCCTCGTGATCCGTGGGCAGGCGCCGTGAAGCCGCGGGAAACATCGCGGAAACGGAGATTTCAGGGCACGATTGTCCCGTTCTGCACCCTTGTGCGAATCGGCCAGAGGGTTTTGGGTGGGGACGGTGCGACCCCGTCCCGGACCACGGAACCCGGGCCGGTGGCATGGTGGAATCTCAGGAGGATCCCGACATGTCCGATTCGGCAAGTGGCTGTACGGAGCCCCGTACCGCCGTCACCGAAGCCGAGGTCGAGGCTCTGGTCAGTGGCATCTGCTTCAAGACCGGACCGCCCCGTACCGTCGGCGTCGAAGTGGAATGGCTGGTCCACGAGCTGCGCGCGCCGCGGCTCCCGGTGACCCCCGAACGTCTCGAAGCGGCCTACGCCGCCCTGCGGACCGTGCCCCTGGGATCGGCGCTCACCGTCGAACCCGGCGGCCAGCTGGAACTCAGCTCGCCGCCCGCCGCCTCCCTGACGGAGTGCGTCGGCACCGTCTCCGCCGACCTCGCCCGCGTCCGTGCCGTACTGGCCGGGGACGGGCTGTGCCTGGTCGGCCTCGGTCACGACCCCTGGCACACCCCCCGCAGGTTCCTGCGGGAGCGGCGTTACGACGCCCTGGAGGCCTGCCTGGACCGCGGCGGCCCGGCCGGCCGGCACATGATGTGCACCTCCGCCTCCGTCCAGGTGTGCCTGGACGCCGGCCACGAGGAGCCGGGGCCGCTCGGCCACGTGCGGCGCTGGTGGCTCGCGCACCAGCTCGGCGCGGTCCTGGTGGCCGCGTTCGCGAACTCCCCGCTGCTCGGGAACCGGCCCACCGGGTGGCGCTCCACCCGCCAGTTGCTGTGGACGGAGATCGGCCCGGGCCGGGCGGGCGCACCGCCGCTGGACGGCTCCCCCCGCACCGCCTGGGCCCGGCACGTCCTGGACGCGCCGGTGATGTGCGTACGGCGTGACGACGGTCCGTGGCACGTGCCCGAGGGGCTGAGCTTCCGGGAGTGGATACGCTCCGGCCTCCCGAGACGGCCGTCCCGGGAGGATCTCGACTACCACCTCACCACCCTGTTCCCGCCCGTCAGGCCGCGCGGCCACCTGGAACTGCGCATGATCGACGCGCAGCCCGGGGACGACGGATGGATCGTGCCGCTCGCGGTGACGGCGGCGCTCTTCGACGACCCGGAGGCCGCCGAGAGCGCGTACCGGGCCGTGAAACCGCTCGCCGAGCGGACCATGGGCCGGCCCGCGCCGCACAATCCGCTCTGGATCGAGGCGGCCCGCTCCGGGCTCGCCGACCCCGAGTTGCGCGACGTGGCGGTCACCTGCTTCGAGGCCGCCCTGGCGGCCCTGCCCCGGCTCGGTGCCACCGCCGCGGTCCAGGACGCCGTCAGCACGCACCTGGACCACTACGTCCGCAAGGGCCGCTGCCCCGCCGACGACCTGCTCGACCGGCTGGACGGCCGGGACCGCCGCACCCACGGGAAGGACCTCAGCTCATGACCGACCCCGCGCTCGACCCCGCGCCCGCTGCGGCGCCCGGTCCGACGCCCGGCGCCGGAACCGACCCCGAGGCGCTGCGCGCCCGCGCCCTGACCTCGCTCACCACCGCCCGGGAGCGCACCACGCTGCTGACCAGCTGCGTGGAGGAGCCCGACCTGACCGCTCAGCACTCCCCGCTGATGTCCCCGCTGGTGTGGGACCTCGCGCACATCGGCAACCAGGAGGAGCTGTGGCTGCTGCGCACGGTCGCCGGGCGGGAGGCGATGCGCCCGGAGATCGACAGCCTCTACGACGCCTTCGAACACCCGCGTTCCGAACGCCCCTCGCTGCCGCTGCTGGCACCCGCCGAGGCCCGCGCGTACGCGTCCGAGGTGCGCGGCAGGGTGCTGGACGTGCTGGAGTCCGCCGCCTTCCACGGGACCCGGCTCACCGAGGCGGGCTTCGCCTTCGGCATGATCGCCCAGCACGAACAGCAGCACGACGAGACGATGCTGATCACGCATCAGCTGCGCCGGGGCCCGCGCGCCCTGACCGCGCCCGACCCCGAACCGGTACCCCCGTTCACCGGCCCGCCCGAAGTCCTCGTGCCCGGTGGTCCGTTCACCATGGGCACCTCCACCGAGCCGTGGGCGCTGGACAACGAACGGCCCGCGCACGTACGCGAGGTGGCGCCGTTCTGGATCGACACCACCCCGGTGACCAACGGCGCGTACCAGGCGTTCGTGGAGGACGGCGGATACGACGACGCGCGCTGGTGGGCGCCCGCGGGCTGGGACCACATCCGGCGCCAGGGCATCACCGCGCCGCTGTTCTGGCGGCGCGAGGGCGGGCAGTGGCTGCGGCGGCACTTCGGCGCCACCGAGGCCGTACCTCCCGGCGAGCCGGTGCTGCACGTGAGCTGGTACGAGGCCGACGCCTACGCCCGCTGGGCCGGACGGCGGCTGCCCACCGAGGCCGAGTGGGAGAAGGCCGCGCGGCACGACCCGGCCACCGGCCGCTCGGCCCGCTACCCGTGGGGGGACGCGGACCCCTCGCCCGCACACGCCAACCTGGGCCAGCGGCACCTGCGCCCGGCCCCGGCGGGCAGCTACCCCGACGGTGAATCACCGCTGGGAGTACGGCAGTTGATCGGTGACGTGTGGGAGTGGACGGCGAGCGACTTCCTCCCGTACCCGGGATTCGCGGCGTTCCCGTACAAGGAGTACTCCGAGGTGTTCTTCGGGCCGGAGTACAAGGTGCTGCGCGGCGGCTCGTTCGCCGTGGACCCGGTGGCCTGCCGGGGCACCTTCCGCAACTGGGACTACCCGGTCAGGCGGCAGATCTTCTCCGGCTTCCGCACCGCCCGCTCGGCCCGGCCCGGAGAGTCCTGATGTGCCGTCATCTGGCCCGGCTGGGCCCCGAGGAGCCGATCGGCCGCGTCCTGACGGAGCCGCCGCACAGCCTGTACCGCCAGTCCTGGGCGCCCCGGCAGCAGCGGTACGGCACGGTCAACGCCGACGGTTTCGGCGTCGGCTGGTACGCCGCCGGTGACCCCGTGCCCGCCCGCTACCGCCGGGCCGGACCCGTCTGGGCCGACCTGTCCTTCGCCGACCTCGCCCGGGTCGTGCGGACCGGGGCCCTGCTCGCCGCGGTGCGCGACGCGACCCTTTCGGGCGCGGACGCGGAGGCCGCGGCGGCCCCGTTCGCCGCGGGCCGGTGGCTGTTCAGCCACAACGGCGCCGTGACCGGCTGGCCCGGCTCGCTCGCCGGGCCGGCCCGGACGCTGCCGCCCGAGGACCTGCTCGCACTGGAGGCCCGCAACGACTCCGCCCTCGTGTGGGCGCTGGTGCTGGCCAGGCTGCGCGCCGGCGACACCCCCGCCCAGGCGCTCGCCGACACGGTGCTGGAGGTGGCCGCGGCGGCGCCCGGCTCCCGGCTCAACCTGCTGCTCACCGACGGCGACACGATCACCGCGACCGCCTGGGGCGACACCCTGTGGTACCTCGCCGCACCCGGGCCCGGGTCGGTGGTGGTGGCCTCCGAGCCCTACGACGACGATCCGCGCTGGCGCCGCGTGCCCGACCGCACGCTGCTGGCGGCGCACCGCACGGACGTCCTGCTGACCCCGCTCAAGGACCTCACCGTCAAGAACTCCGCCGAGGACCTGGCATCCGCACCCCCCGAGGAGCCCCGCACGTGAGCCCGTTCCACGTCACCCGCATCCTGCCCGAGGACGCCATGGCGGCCGCGCTGCGCGCCGACGTCCGGCACGGGCTGACCAGCGACCCGAAGGCCCTGCCGCCGAAGTGGTTCTACGACGCGCACGGCAGTGATCTGTTCGAGCGGATCACCGGACTCGCCGAGTACTACCCGACCCGCGCCGAACGCGAGATCCTCGCCGGCCGGGCCGCCGAGATCGCCGCCGCCCTGCCCGCCCGCACCCTGGTCGAACTGGGCTCCGGCTCCTCGCAGAAGACCCGCTACCTCATCGACGCCCTCACCGGCCTGCACACCTACGTCCCCGTCGACGTGAGCGAGAGCGCGCTGCGCCAGGCCGGACGGGCGCTGACCGCCGAACGCCCCGGCCTGGCCGTGCACGCGCTGATCGCCGACTTCACCGCCGGGCTCACCCTGCCCGAGGTCCCCGGCCCGAGGCTGCTGGCGTTCCTCGGCGGCACCATCGGCAACCTGCTGCCCGACGAACGCGCGGAGTTCCTGGCCGGCGTGCGCGCGCTGCTCTCCCCCGGTGACGCGCTGCTCCTCGGCACCGACCTGGTCAAGGACGAGGAGGTGCTGGTGCGGGCGTACGACGACGCGGCCGGGGTGACCGCCGCGTTCAACAAGAACGTCCTCGCCGTCGTCGACCGCGAACTGGGCGCCGACTTCGACCCGGACGCCTTCGACCACGTCGCGCTGTGGAACCCGGACGACGAGTGGATCGAGATGCGGCTGCGCTCCCGTACCGCGCAGACCGTGAAGGTGCCCGCCCTCGATCTCGCCGTCGACTTCGCCGCGGGCGAGGACCTGCGCACCGAGGTCTCGGCGAAGTTCCGCCGGGAGGGGGTGAGCGCGGAACTGGCCGCTGCCGGGCTGGAGCTGACCCGGTGGTGGACGGACGCCGCAGGGCGCTTCGCGCTGTCGCTCAGCGTGGTGCGGTGAACGTGCCGCGCTGAGCCCCGTACGCGGGGCCGAGCCGACCGCCTGGCCCGGGCCCGCCACCCGGCCGGGGCCGCCCCGCCGCGACGGCCCGAAGCCGGGAACGAGGGGCTCGGCCCGCACACGGCCCAGGCCCGGCGCAGGGGTCCAGGCCGGCGGTCGATCCAGGCCGGGGGCTCAGCCCAGGCCAGGTGCCAGTTGTTCGGTGATCCGCCGGGAGGCGCGGCGGGCCTCCGTGCGCGGGTCGCCGCCGTCGAGCACCTTCGTCATGTACCGCTTGATCGGGTTGTCGGCCTCCACGGCGGCCCACTGCGGGGTGCTGGGGGTCGCCCGGCCGTGCGCGGCGCCCGCCGCCATGGCCGCGACCCCCTCCTCCCCGGCGACCGCCGAGGCGAGCGTCGTCTTGTTGGGGACGTAGTTCATGGTGCGGGCCAGCTCGGTGTCCCACTTCGCGCCGGTGAGGGCGGCGACGACCGCGACCGCCGCGTCCCGGTCGCCGGTGTTGCGCGGCACGATGAGGTCGGAGCCGCCGGTGAAGACGGCGCCGGGCCGTGCGGCGGTCTTCCCCGGCACCGGGAAGAACCCCAGCTTGCCCCGCAGGCCGGGGTTCTGCCGCACGACGGCCTGCGCGACACCGGGCACGGCCACGATCTGCGCGACCTTGCCGGCGGCGAACACCCCGGCCTGCGGCGGGTGTTCCTCGTCGGAGCCCGCGGGACCGTCGCCGAGCGCCTGCAGCCGCTGGTAGAAGTCCATCCCGCGCAGGGCGGCCGGCGTGTCCAGGGTGCCCTTCCAGACGTTGGCGCTCTCCTTGGCGAGGTCGCCGCCCTCGTCCCAGATGAACCCGGAGAGCGTGTACCAGTCCTGACCCGCCAGGTAGATGCCCTGGTTGCCGCCCTTGTCGAGCTTCTCGGTGGCGGCGAGCCACTCGGCGCGGGTGCGCGGCGGGGTCGTGACGCCGGCCTGCTCGAAGAGGTCCTTGCGGTAGACGACGACACGGTTGGCCGCGTACCACGGGATGCCGTACTGGGCGGAGTTGTCCTGGCCCGGCTCGGCCAGACCCGGCACCCAGTCCCGCATGCCCCAGTCACGCATCGACTCCAGGGTCAGGTTGGTGAGCCGGCCGCCCTCGACGTACTGGGCGACCTGGGTGTTGCCGACCTCGATGACGTCCGGTCCGCCCTTCCCGTCGCCCGAGAGGGCGGCCTGCACCTTCGGGCCGATGCCGGTCCATTCCTGGATGCGGATGTCGAGGCGCAGGTCCTTGTGGCCGCGCTCGAAGTCCTCGGTGAAGCGGTGCAGGAAGTCCTGCGAGGCACTGTCCTTCATCAGCCAGACGGTGACGGTCTGCCGCCCGCCGGTGCTGCCGGGCAGCGCTCCGCAGGCGCTGACCAGCGCGGCGGACACACAGACGAGGGCGAGGAGGCGACGTCTCACGAGGGGTCCAGTTCTGTCAGGTGCACAGGAAAGATCCCGACGTGGGGGGCCGAGCCGCGGGCTCGTACGGGCGTGCTGGGATTTTGGTATGGACCAATACGGAGGTCAAGTGTCCGTCCGGTCACGATCCGCACATCTCGCGCGCGGGCCCCGGATACGGCACCGTGGAGTGACGTGTGACGCGACCCCCACGGTGCGTCACCGTCCGACGTGACATCCCGTCGTCCGGCGCCCCGCGGCGCCGCCCGCGAGAGGAGCACCCGCACCATGACCGACCACGTTTACCGGGTCACCGAGATCGTCGGCAGTTCGCACCAGGGGGTCGACGACGCCATCCGCAACGCCATCACCCGCGCGTCCCAGACCGTGCGCAACCTGGACTGGTTCGAGGTCACCCAGGTCCGGGGCCAGATCGAGAACGGCCGGATCGAGCACTACCAGGTGGGCCTGAAGGTCGGCTTCCGCATCGAGGAAGCGGGCTGAGGCCGGCACCTGGGACCGAGGACGCGGGCTGAGGCCGGCCGGTACCCCCGGACCGAGCACGCGGGCCGAGGCCACCGGCACCTCCGGACCGAGGACGCGGGCTGAAGCCGGCCGGCACCTCCGGACCGGGGACGCGGGCCGGGACCGCTCCCGCTCCCTCTCAGGTCCGCCCCTCCCGCTCCTGCGCCTGCGCCAGCTCGGGCGAGGGAGCCGTCCAGCGGGCGCGCAGGACACGGAACCCCGCCCGTTCGGCGTCCTCGCACACCAGCTCGTCGTCGTCCACGAGCACCCGGATCTCGCGGTCCCCGGCGAGCCGCCGCAGGATCTCCAGCTTGGTGATCCGGGCGGGCCTGCGGTCGCCGTCGGGCCGCATGTGCACGCGGCCCTCGGGCAGTTCGTGGGCGGCGAGCCAGTCGAGCGTGTCCTGACGGCACCGCTCGGGCCGCCCGGTGAGGTAGACGACCTCGCACTCCACCGCGCTGTCCCGGGCCAGCCGTACGCCCTCGGTGATCGGCGGGTCCTGGGGCGCGGCGGCGAAGAAGGCGTCCCAGGCGCGGGGCCGCCGCTGCAGGAAACGCTGCCGGTGCGCCGTGTCGGCCAGGGTGTTGTCCAGGTCGAACACGGCGAGGGGCCGCTTGCTGGTGTCCGTCACGCGGACCACCCTAGGGCCTGCCGTCCGGATCCGGGCCCGGCCCGGTGCGAGGGGGAGGCACTGGCTCCCGTCCGGCACGGGCCGCCGCAGGGAGCCTGGAGCGGCCGGGCGGGGCGGTCCGGATGCGGTGCGGGGTCCCGCACCCGATGCTGGGTACATGTCCGGAGCACTGCCCGTGACCGTGCACCCGCCCTCCCCCACGGGCGGCCGGCGCGTCCGCGTCAACGGCGAGATCCTGGGGCTGGCGTACAGCGTCGCGGACGTCGCCGAGTTCCTGCGCCGCGCCGGCCTCGACGTCGACCCGGTGGAGGTCTCGGTCTCCCCGCTCATCGACTGGCGCGGGGTCGGCCCGGAGTACTGGGGCCCGGAGCCCTCCGCCCCACCTGTCTGAGCACACCCGTCCGAGCCGGGCCTTCTGTGCGGGGCGGCCAGCCCGGGTCCGCCCCCACGGGAATCATGGGCGCCGTCCCGCGTTGAACCGGGTGTGAGTGCCTTGATCGAGTCCACCCGTTTCTCCGTCCTGGACCGCTCCCGCACCCGGGAGGGCCGTCCGGCCGCCGAGGCCCTGCGGGACACCGTGCGTCTGGCCGAGGAGGCGGAGCGGCTCGGTTACCACCGGTTCTGGGTCTCGGAGCACCACGGCGTGCCCGGGGTCGCCGGATCCGCGCCGACCGTGCTGGCCGCCGCCGTGGCGGCCGCCACCCGCACGATCCGGGTCGGCACGGGCGGCGTCATGCTCCCCAACCACCGTCCGCTGGTCGTGGCCGAACAGTTCGGGGTGCTGGAGTCGCTGTTCCCCGGCCGCGTCGACATGGGCCTCGGCCGCTCCGTCGGCTTCACCGACGGCGTACGCCGGGCGCTGGGCCGCGACAAGGACGACGCCGAGGACTTCGCGGCCCAGCTGGCCGAACTGCTCGGCTGGTTCGAGGGCACGTCCCCGACGGGGGCGCACGCCCGTCCCGCCGAGGGGCTGCGTGTGCCGCCGTTCGTACTGGCCATGGGCGAGGGCGCCGTGATCGCCGCGCGAGCGGGCCTGCCCATGGTCATCGGCGACCTGCGCGGCCGCGAGAAGATGCTGCGCGGCATCGACCGGTACCGGTCGGCCTTCCGCCCCTCTCCCTGGGCCCCGGAGCCCCATGTCGTCGTCTCCGGCACGATCGCGGTGGCCGCCACCGAGGAGGAGGCCCGCCGGCTGCTGGTCCCGGAGGCGTGGTCCATGGCCCACGCCCGCACCCACGGCACCTTCCCGCCGCTGCCGCCGGCCGAGCGCGTCGCCTCCCTGGCGATGACCGCCAAGGAGCGCGGTTTCTACGAGGCCGGCCTGCGCGGCCACCTCGCCGGCACGGCCGAGCAGGTCGCGCGGGAGCTGGAGACGGTACTGAAGGAGACGGGCGCCCAGGAGGTCCTGGTCACCACGAGCACGTACGACCGTGCGGCACTGGTGGACTCCTACCGGCGGCTGGCGGCGCTCTTCACGGCATAGGCCCTCCTGCCCGGGTCCGGCGTCCGGTGGCGCCTGCGGCGGCAGGGCCCCGCGGGGCCCGTCCGCCCCGTCACGACGTGGCGGGCTCGGGCCGCAGGGCCTGGTCGACGTTGTCCTCCACCCAGGCGCGGAGCGCGTTGAGCGGGACCGCCGCGCTGTGGCCGAGGGGCGTGAGGGAGTACTCGACGTGCAGGGGCACGGCCGGGAAGACGGTGCGGTCGAGGATGCCGGAGTCCTCCAGACGGCGCAGGGTCTGGGTCAGCACCTTGGGGCTGACGCCCTGGAGCTTGCGCTGCAGTTCTCCGAAGCGCTGAGGCCCCTTTTCCAGAGCGCCGATGGCCAGAGCGGACCACTTGTTGGCGAGCAGGTCGAGCAGGGCGCGGCACGGGCACTGAGCGGCGTACACGTCATGGTGCGCGTGCTGGCCACTGGGGCAGGTGGACGTCATGCTCACTCTCCTCACCAGGAAACTTCCCGATGGGAAGTAGTGGTCCTTGAAGGTAAGTATATCTCTGGGGATAGCGTCATCGACGTCGTCGGGAGGGCCGCGAAGGGCCGTTCCCCAGGATGCTTCACAGGAGATGACACATGTCCGCGGAGACGATGCGCGCGGTGGTCCAGGACGGTTTCGGCGGTCCGGAGGTGCTGCGGGTCCAGCGGGTGCCGCGTCCGGTGCCGCTGCCCACCGAGGTGCTGGTCCGGGTGCACGCGGCCGGGATCAACCCGGTGGACTGGAAGAGCCGGGCCGGCGGCGGCATGGCCGGGGTGCTCGGTGAGCCTCCGTTCACCCTGGGCTGGGACGTGTCGGGCGTGGTGGAGGAGGCCGGCTTCGGTGTCACCACGCTGAAGCCCGGCGACGAGGTGTACGGCATGCCGTGGTTCCCGCGCGCCGCGAACGCCTACGCCGAGTACGTGACCGCCCCGGCCCGGCAGTTCGCCCGCAAGCCCGCCGCCCTCGACCACGTCCACGCCGCCGCGGTGCCCCTGGCCGCGCTCACCGCCTGGCAGGCCGTCGTCGACACCGCCCACGTCCAGGCCGGCCAGCGGGTCCTGGTCACCGCCGCCGCGGGCGGGGTCGGCCACTTCGCGGTCCAGTTCGCACGGCACCGGGGCGCCCACGTGATCGCGACCGCCGGCGCCGCCCGGCACACCTGGCTGAAGGAACTCGGGGCCGACGAGACCATCGACTACACCACCACCCGCTTCGAGGACGCCACCGCCGGCGTCGACGTCGTCATCGACCTGGTGGGCGACGGCCACGACCACACCGGCACCCGCTCACTGAAGGTGCTGCGCCCCGGCGGTCTGCTGGTCGCGGTCCCCGCCGGGGTCTCCCCGGAACTGGCCCGGGCCGCCGAAGCGGCCGGCGTCCGGGCCACTGCCTTCCTGGTCGAGCCGGACGGTGCCGCGCTCACGACGATCGCCGGCCTGATCGACGCCGGCCGTGTCGCCGTGGAGGTGGAGGAGACCTTCCCCCTCGAAGCGGTCGCCGAGGCGCACACCCGCGGCGAGGCCGGACGCACCCGCGGCAAGCTCGTGCTCACCGTCACCGACTGACCGCCCTGCCCGGTCACCGACGACGGGCGGTGCGCCGGAGGACTCGGGATCTCGGGGGGCGGCTACGAACGGGACCAGCAGGCCGCCGGAGAAGTCCTGGCCGCCCTGGGCTTCGAGCAGTCCGCGCCGGGCGCGGCTTTCCGGCGGAACCGTGCCGCGCGCGCTCCCGCCGGGTCGCGCCCTGGAGCCCGCCCCTGGTGCGGATGCTCCCCCCGGCCGGGGGCGGACCCGTGCTGCCCGGTCCCGCCCCCGGCCCGCGTCAGCGGCTGCCGCGGTAGTAGGTGACGTCCCAGTGCGAGCCCTCGCGGGCGTAGACGTTGCCCGACGGGGACTTGTACTGCTTGGCGTGGTCACCCTTGCGCTGACCCACGTACGTGAACCTGTGCGTGACGTAGGAGTTCACACACGACGTCAGCTTGAGGTCGACCTTGTAGCCGTTCCAGTGGCTGTACGTGCCGGAGGCGTGGCCCTTCTCCGTGCCGGCGGTGATGGTCACCGCGCACCTGCCGGCCTTCTTGAAGTCGATCACCCCGGCGACGGTGCTCCTGTTGATCTGTTCGAACGAGGTGCACCTGCTGTTCTTGCGGTTGCTGCACCTGCCCGACGACACCCACGTGACGCCCGCCCGTTTCAGCGCCTTCTCGGCCGCCGCCTGCGAGTACTTCGCGGGAGCGGCACTCGCGACGGGTGCCGTCGCCGCCAGGAGGGCTGAGGTGAGCAGCGCGGCCGAAGCGGCGAGTGCGGCGGGGCGGGTCAGACATCGACTCATGCGCGGTCGATCCTCTCCTACGGGGCTGAGTTACGCCTGGTCACTGCCCGTCCCTCATTTCGGGCATTCCTCCCCACCGGGGCGCGTGGAGGTGCTCCCGGGCGTCGGACCGCCACCGCGCGCGGGCTTGCAAGAGGTCTCCGTGCTCCGAACGGGCCCGGCCCGGCGTCGGGGACCGTGAGGGGTGCGGCAACCGGAGGGCGGCTCCGCCCGGACGGTCCACGGGTACCGCTCTCAGAGCTGCGTTCGCGGCGCTCGCCGTGGAACAGGGCCGAGGGCACGGACGACGGGCTCGGACAGGGCGTCCGGACCGCCCGCCGGGGCCCGCCGATCATGCGGACCGGCGGGACGTCCGACCGGCGGGTTCCGGAGCGGCCGCGTAGGATCGCGTGGTTCACCCCCTGCCGTCGCCCCTGTCCGCCGGAGCTCCGTCATGCACACCCCCCACGACCCGTACGTCCGCGTCCGCGGCGCCCGTGAGCACAATCTCCAGGGTGTGGACGTCGATGTGCCGCGGGACGCGCTCGTGGTGTTCACGGGGGTGTCGGGGTCGGGGAAGTCCTCGCTGGCGTTCGGGACGATCTACGCGGAGGCGCAGCGGCGGTACTTCGAGTCGGTGGCGCCGTACGCGCGCCGGCTGATCCACCAGGTCGGGGCGCCGAAGGTCGGGGAGATCAGCGGACTGCCGCCCGCCGTGTCGCTGCGGCAGCAGCGGGCGGCGCCGACCTCGCGGTCGTCGGTGGGGACGGTGACGAACCTGTCCAACTCGCTGCGGATGCTGTTCTCGCGGGCCGGTGACCATCCGCCGGGCGCCGAGCGGCTGGACTCGGACGCCTTCTCGCCGAACACGGCGGCCGGGGCCTGCCCGCGGTGCCACGGCCTGGGGCGGGTGCACCGCACGAGCGAGGAACTGCTGGTCCCCGATCCGTCGCTGTCCGTCCGTGAGGGGGCGATCGCGGCGTGGCCCGGTGCCTGGCAGGGCAAGAACCTGCGGGACGTCCTGGACGCGCTCGGCCACGACGTGGACCGGCCCTGGCGCGAGCTGCCCGCCGAGCAGCGGGAGTGGATCCTGTTCACGGACGAGCAGCCGGTGGTGACCGTGCACCCGGTGCGGGACGCCGGCCGGATCCAGCGGCCCTACCAGGGCACGTACATGAGCGCCCGGCGGTACGTGATGAAGACGTTCGCCGAGTCGAGGAGTGCGGCGCTGCGGGCGAAGGCGGAGCGCTTCCTCACCTCCGCGCCCTGCCCGGCCTGCGGCGGCAGCAGGCTGCGGCCCGAGGCGCTGGCCGTCACCTTCGCCGGCCGCACCATCGCCGAGCTGGCCGCGCTGCCGCTGACCGAGCTGGCGGGGACGCTCCACGGGTCCTCCGGGGCCGCCCGGATGCTCACCGACGACCTGAAGTCCCGTATCGCGCCCGTCGTGGAGCTGGGTCTCGGCTACCTCTCCCTGGACCGGTCCACGCCCACCCTCTCCGCGGGTGAGCTGCAGCGGCTGCGGCTGGCGACACAGCTGCGGTCGGGGCTGTTCGGGGTGGTCTACGTGCTCGACGAGCCGTCGGCGGGCCTGCACCCGGCGGACACCGAGGCACTGCTCACGGTGCTGCAGCGGCTCAAGGACGCGGGCAACTCGCTGTTCGTGGTGGAGCACCACCTGGACGTGGTGCGCGGCGCGGACTGGGTCGTGGACGTGGGTCCGCTGGCCGGGGAGCACGGCGGGCGGGTGCTGCACAGCGGTCCCGTGGCCGCGCTGGCGGAGGTGGCCGGCTCGGCCACGGCCCGGTTCCTGTTCGGCGGCCCCGCCGGACCCCGGCGCCGAGTGCGGCGGCCGCGCGGCCGGGTGACGGTCGGTCCGGTGACCCGGCACAACCTGCGCGCGGTGACGGCCGAGTTCCCGCTGGGAGTGTTCACCGCGGTGACGGGGGTCTCCGGGTCCGGCAAGTCGACGCTGATCGGCGAGATCACGGAGGAACTGCCGGGAGTGGGACGGCTGGTGTCGGTGGACCAGCGGCCGATCGGGCGGACCCCGCGCTCCAACCTGGCGACGTACACAGGGCTCTTCGACGTCGTGCGGAAGGTGTTCGCGGGCACGGAGACGGCCCGCGAACTCGGTTACGGCGTGGGGAGGTTCTCCTTCAACGTGGCCGGGGGGCGGTGCGAGACCTGCCAGGGCGAGGGGTTCGTGAGCGTGGAGCTGCTGTTCCTGCCGAGCACGTACGCGCCCTGCCCGGACTGCGGCGGTGCCCGGTACAACCGGGAGACACTGCGCGTGAGGTACCGGGGGCGCACGATCGCGCAGGTGCTGGACATGACGGTGGAGGGCGCGGCGGAGTTCTTCGCCGACACCCCGGCCGTCGCCCGCAGCCTGGAGACCCTGCTCGACGTGGGCCTCGGCTACCTGCGGCTGGGGCAGCCCGCGACCGAGCTGTCGGGCGGTGAGGCCCAGCGGATCAAGCTGGCGAGCGAGTTGCAGCGCGGCCGCCGCGGACACACCCTCTACCTCCTGGACGAACCGACGACGGGCCTGCACCCGGCCGATGTCCAGGTGCTGATGCGGCAGTTGCACGGGCTGGTGGACTCCGGGCACACGGTGATCGTCGTCGAGCACGACATGTCCGTCGTCGCGGACGCCGACTGGGTCCTCGACCTGGGCCCCGGCGGTGGTGACGCGGGCGGCCGGATCGTGGCGGCGGGGACACCCGCCGAGGTGGCCGGGGCACCGGGCAGTGCCACGGCTCCCCACCTGGCCCGCGCCGTCGCGAGCGCGTCGCCCCCGGCGGCCGGTGAACGGGACTGACCTCCCGCGCAACGGGCCGTACTCCGCGGGTACTTGGACCGGGTACGCGGCTCGGTGGGCCGGGCCGCCGGGCCGTACTCGATCATGGGGGCATGACACACACCTCTCGTCGCGGTCTGCTGACCGCACTCGCCGCCTCCGCCGCCGTTCCCCTGGGTGCCCTGGCCACGGCCCCCGCCCGGGCCGCCGCCTCCGGCGCCGCGGGCGCGGCCGTGGACCCGCTGCCCGCACCGGCCGGGCTGACCGCGGCCCGTTCCTCGGTGACGCTGCCGCCGCTGGACGCCTCCTGGTTCACCCCGGTGATGCTCACCGCCCCGCTCACCACCGCCGTGCTCCCCGGGACACCGGCCCGTACGGAGGTCACCTCGGGCGGCAGACGGATCGCGCTGCTGACCCACGGCGCCCGGACCGTGCTGCTGCCGGGCCCGCGAAGAACGTTCGCGGAGAACAAGCGGCCCTTCACCGACGACTTCGGCCGCACGCTGCCCGACACGTCGCTGCCGGTGGAGCAGCGCGCCTACTGGGGGACGTCCCCGGGCGGCGGCAGCTGGTCCACGCTCGGCCCCGACGCGACGGACTACTCGGTCGTGCCCGGCAGCGGGGTGATCACGCTGACCACCGACTACGCCAGCCGCCACGCGACCCTGCGCGACGACGAGATCACCGACGTCGACGTGCGGTCGGTGGCCCGGTTCGACAAGGTGCCCACCGGCCAGGCCTGTTCGTACGCCCTGTCCTTCGGCTACCAGGACACGCACAACAACTACCGGGCCCGGCTGTCCTTCCTGACCACCGGTGCGGTGGAGCTGCGGGTGGAGAAGGAGGTCGCCGACACGGTCACCCAGCTCGTCCCGGCCGTGGTGCTGGCCACCACCGGCGCGGCGGGCACCGACTGGACGATCCGGGTGCGCCGCGAGGGGACCCGGATCCGCGCCAAGGCGTGGCGCACGGACGCGGCGGAACCGTCCGGATGGGCCGCGGACGTCACCGACAGCACCTTCGGCAAGGGCCGGGTGGGCCTGCGCGCGCTGGCGAACAAGGGCTGCACGAACCTCCCGGTCAGGCTGACGGTGAGCCGTTTCCAGGTGGACGCCGCAAACTGGGCCGCCCCGCCCACCGTCACCCACGGCGACTGGGTGCGGGTGCTGCCGCGGCCCTTCGACGGCACCTGGACGGCGGAGCTGGAACAGACCGTGCGCGGCTGGGCCGGCTCCACCGCGCCGGACGTCCTCGCCCACGCCGCGATGTTCCTGGCCGGGGCGCCCGCGGTCACCGCGGGGGACGGCCCCGCGCGGGGCGAGCAGGTGCTGGGCGAGGCCGGTTACGGCTACCTGGACCCGCACGGCTACCGCTACGAGGGCGCCGACTTCCACGAGTACATGAACATCGGCTGGACCTTCCCCGACGGCGCCTACACGGGCCCGTCGAGCAAGCAGGCCGGCAACCTGGACTGCTCGGGCTACACCCGCATGGTCTACGGCTACCACATGGGCGTGCCGATGGCGGCGGGCGCGGACACCTCCGGGGAGCGGATACCGCGCAAGTCCCGGGACATCGCCGACCACGCGCCCGGTGTGCTGGTCGACCGCACCGACGGGACCGCGCCGCCCGCCGCGGCCCAGCTCCAGCCCGGCGACCTCGTGCTGTTCAACGCCGACTCCGGCGACGACGACCCCGCCGGGCAGACCGTGACGGTGGACCACGTCGGGATCTACCTGGGGACGGACGCGGCCGGCGGGCGACGCTTCCTGTCCAGCCGCAAGACCGTCGACGGGCCCACCATGTCCGACCTCGGCGGCGCTTCCCTCCTGGACGGCACCGGCACCTACGCCCGGTCGCTGCACACGGTACGGCGCATCTGACCCGGCGGTGCGGCACGACGGGCGCCGGGCCGGCGGCGCGATGCGCTCGCGCGGCGGCCCGGGCCCGGGACGCCCGGGGTCCGGAACGGCGCGCGCCCGGGCCGGACCCAGCCCGGGCGTGCCGCCCGGCCCCGCCCGGGCATGCACCCGGACCGCGGGACGCGTCCGCCGCACCGGCACGCGCGCCCGCCGGTGCGGCGCTACGCCACCAGGGCGGCGTGCGTCCAGTACGGCTCCACCGTCCGGCCCGGTTCGGCGGCCCGCGCCAGCGCGCGCCGGTCGCGGTGGCTGCCGGGCGGGACGACGGGCCGCACGGTCACCTCGGCGACCAGCCCGCGCGCCCGCACCACCCGCCACAGGGAGGCGGCCAGCGTGTCCTCACCGACGAAGGCGGGGGCGGTGCTGATCGCGCCCCCGGCACGGCGGTAGCGGATGGTGACGGGCTGAACCGGTACGCCCGCGTCGAGGGCGGCCTGGAAGACGGCCCGGTGGAAGCGGCCCTGGCCGCGCCCGCACCAGGTGCTGCCCTCCGGGAAGGCCGCGACCGCGGCGCCCGCGCGCAGTGCCCCGGCGATGCGCGCGACGGTACCGGGCAGGTCCCGCAGCCGGTCCCGTTCGATGAACAGGGCGCCGCCGCGGGCGGCGAGCGGGCCGGCCAGGGGCCAGCGGCGGACCTCCGCCTTGGCGAGCACCCGGGCCGGGCGCACCGCGGCCAGCAGCGGGACGTCCAGCCAGGAGATGTGGTTGGCCACCAGCAGCAGGCCGCCGGTGGGCGCGGCGGTGCCCGAGATCCGTACCCGTACGCCCGCGGCCCGCGCGAGCGCGCGGCACCAGCGCGCGACCCAG
This sequence comes from Streptomyces sp. NPDC006743, assembly GCF_040703815.1. Classification (NCBI taxonomy): domain Bacteria; kingdom Bacillati; phylum Actinomycetota; class Actinomycetes; order Kitasatosporales; family Streptomycetaceae; genus Streptomyces; species Streptomyces sp. NPDC006743. The sequence goes on from NZ_JBEYJA010000007.1 coordinate 104,471, forward strand.
TGGGCGGGGATCCGCCCGCCGAGCGGACAGAGCACGATCCCGGCGAGCACCAGCGCGGCGAGGGCGACGAGCCGCAGGACGGCCCGGGGCACGGCCGCCGCCGGTTCCGTGGACGCCACGCACGCCGCGGGGGTGCAGGGCGCGCCGGGCAGCCAGCCGCTCATCAGGCCGGTACGAGCGAGAGGAAGTGCCGCAGGTAGCGCGGGTCGACCCGGCGCATCGGCAGCAGGACGTACAGGTCCGCGACGTTGAAGTCGACGTCGTGGGCGGGCTCGCCGCACACCCAGGCGCCCAGCCGGAGGTAGCCGCGCAGCAGGGCGGGCAGCTCGCCGGGGGCGGCGGCGGGGGCTTCGCCGCCCGGCGTCCAGGGCTGCCGGGGGCGTACCCGGTACTCGGGCGGCGCCAGGTGCCGGGCGCGCACCCGCTGCCAGGTGGCGCCGGCCAGGGCGCCGCCGTCGGCGAGCGGTACGGAGCAGCAGCCCGCCAGCCACTGGTGGCCCCGGTCGGTCATGTAGCGGGCTATGCCGGCCCAGATGAGCCCGATGACGGTGCCGTCGCGGTGGTCGGGGTGCACGCAGGAGCGGCCGACCTCGACCAGGCCGGCCCGGATCGGGGTGAGCGGGCTGAGATCGAACTCGCCCTCGGCGTACAGCCGTCCGGCGGCCTCGGCGCGCTCCGGGGGCAGCAGCCGGTAGGTGCCGACGATCTGGCCGCTCACGGTGTCGTGCACGAGCAGGTGGTCGCAGTACGCGTCGAACGCGTCGATGTCGTGACCCGGTTCGGGGGTGCTGAGCACGGCGCCCAGCTCGGTGGCGAACACGTCGTGGCGCAGGCGCTGGGCCGCACGGACGCCGGCCTCGTCGCGGGCGAGGGTGACGGTGTAGCGGGCGGGGGCCGTGGGCTGCGGCGGACGGTCGAGTGCGGTGACACCGGTCATGGCTCTCTCCATGGTCGCGGGCCGGGATCGGCGGTGCGGGCAGCGGGGCGGTCCCCGGCTGCCGGTCCTGTTCTTCCGATGCCGGTTGGCGGGCGCGTGTCCGGTGTCAGGAGAGGGGATGTGGGCTTGCTGAACGGCGTGGGTGCGCGGCAGGCAGACGGGGCCGGGGATGAGCACCACTCCCGGCCCCGCCCGTCCGCCCCCTCGGCGAACGTCTTCTGCCGTCGGCTACCGCCTGGCCGCCTTGCGGGTGGCGCGCAGCCACTCCTTGTTCATGCCGGTGATCGACATGAGCGGGATGCCCTTGGGGCAGGCAGTGGCGCACTCCCCGGTCAGGGTGCAGCCGCCGAAGCCCTCCTCGTCCATCTGGGCGACCATGTCGAGGACGCGGGTCTCGCGCTCGGGCGCGCCCTGCGGGAGGACGTTGAGGTGGTTGATCTTGGCGGAGGTGAAGAGCATCGCCGCGCCGTTGGGGCAGGCGGCGACGCAGGCGCCGCAGCCGATGCACTCGGCGTGCTCGAAGGCGAAGTCGGCGTCGGGCTTGGGCACGGGGGTGGCGTGTGCCTCGGGCGCGGCTCCGGTGGGGGCGGTGATGTAGCCGCCGGCCTGGATGATCCGGTCGAAGGCCGAGCGGTCCACGACCAGGTCCTTGACCACCGGGAAGGCGGCGGCGCGCCACGGTTCGACATCGATGGTGTCGCCGTCGCGGAAGGACCGCATGTGCAGCTGGCAGGTGGTGGTGCGCTCGGGGCCGTGCGCGTCGCCGTTGATGACGAGGCTGCAGGCGCCGCAGATGCCCTCGCGGCAGTCGTGGTCGAAGGCGACGGGGTCCTCGCCGGAGAGGATGAGCTGTTCGTTGAGGACGTCCAGCATCTCCAGGAAGGACATGTCGGGCGAGATGCCGTCCACCTGGTAGGTGGACATGGTGCCGTCGGCGTCGGCGTTCTTCTGCCGCCAGACGCGCAGGGTGAGCTTCATGCGTAGCTCCGCTGGGTGGGGTGGACGTACTCGAAGACCAGGTCTTCCTTGTGCAGGGTGGGGGCCTGGCCCGTGCCGGTGAACTCCCAGGCGGCGGCGTAGCCGAACTCGTCGTCCTTGCGGGCGGCCTCGCCGTCGGGTGTCTGGGACTCCTCGCGGAAGTGGCCGCCGCAGGACTCGGCGCGGTGCAGGGCGTCCAGGCACATCAGCTCGGCCAGTTCCAGGTAGTCGACGATGCGGTTGGCCTTCTCCAGGGACTGGTTGAACTCCTCGCCGGTGCCGGGGACCTTGATGCGCCGCCAGAACTCCTCCCGGATCTGCGGGATGCGTTCCAGTGCCTTGCGCAGTCCGGGCTCGGTGCGCGTCATGCCGCACAGCTCCCACAGGAGTTCGCCCAGTTCGCGGTGGAAGGAGTCGGGGGTGCGGTCGCCGTCGACGGCGAGGAGCAGGTTGAGCCGGTCCTCGGTCTCGGCGAGCACCTCCTGGACGACGGGGTGGTCGGCGGTGACCGGGTCCTGGTGGGGGTGGCGGGCCAGGTAGTCGTTGATGGTGGCCGGGAGGACGAAGTAGCCGTCGGCCAGGCCCTGCATGAGCGCGGAGGCGCCGAGGCGGTTGGCGCCGTGGTCGGAGAAGTTGGCCTCGCCGATCGCGAACAGGCCGGGGATCGTGGTCTGCAGGTCGTAGTCGACCCACAGGCCGCCCATCGTGTAGTGCACGGCGGGGTAGATCCGCATGGGCACCTCGTACGGGTTCTCCGCGGTGATCCGCTCGTACATCTCGAAGAGGTTGCCGTACTTCTCCGCGACCTTCTCGCGGCCCATGCGCCCGATGGCGTCCGCGAAGTCCAGGTAGACGCCCTGGCCGCCGGGGCCGACGCCCCGGCCCTCGTCGCAGACGTTCTTGGCGGCGCGGGAGGCGATGTCGCGCGGCACGAGGTTGCCGAAGGAGGGGTAGATGCGCTCCAGGTAGTAGTCGCGCTCGTCCTCGGGGATCTCGTTCGGCGGGCGGGTGTCGCCCTTGGCCTTCGGCACCCAGATGCGGCCGTCGTTGCGCAGCGACTCGCTCATCAGCGTCAGCTTGGACTGGTGGTCGCCGGTGCGCGGGATGCAGGTGGGGTGGATCTGGGTGAAGCAGGGGTTGGCGAAGTACGCCCCGCGCCGGTGCGCCCGCCAGATCGCGGTCGCGTTGGAGTTCATCGCGTTGGTCGACAGGTAGAAGACGTTGCCGTATCCGCCGGAGGCGAGGACGACGGCGTCCGCGAAGTACGTGTCGATCTTCCCGGTGATCAGGTCACGGGCCACGATGCCGCGGGCCCGGCCGTCGACGACGATCAGGTCGAGCATCTCGGTGCGCGGGTGCATCTCGATGTTCCCGGCGGCGATCTGCCGCGACAGCGCCTGGTAGGCGCCGAGGAGGAGCTGCTGGCCTGTCTGGCCGCGGGCGTAGAACGTGCGGGAGACCTGGACGCCGCCGAAGGAGCGGGTGTCGAGCAGGCCGCCGTACTCGCGGGCGAAGGGGACGCCCTGGGCCACGCACTGGTCGATGATCTCCACCGAGATCTGGGCGAGGCGGTGCACGTTGGACTCGCGGGAGCGGAAGTCGCCGCCCTTGACCGTGTCGTAGAACAGGCGGTGGATCGAGTCGCCGTCGTTGCGGTAGTTCTTGGCGGCGTTGATGCCGCCCTGGGCGGCGATGGAGTGGGCGCGGCGCGGGGAGTCCTGGTAGCAGAACTGGACGACGTGGTAGCCCTGTTCGGCCAGGGTTGCGCCGGCGGAGCCGCCCGCGAGGCCGGTGCCCACGACGATGATCCGCTGCTTGCGGCGGTTGGCCGGGTTGACCAGCTTGGCCTCGAACCGGCGCTTGTCCCAGCGCTCCTGGACCGGCCCGGAGGGCGCCTTGGTGTCGGTGACCGGCTCGCCGGTCGTGTAGTCGGCGTAGGAGGTCATGTCAGCTCACCACTTGGGTCATCACGCCCACGGGGACGGCGATGAAGCCGGCCGTGAGCACTGCTGCGAGGACGTTGGCGACGGTCTTCAGGGCGCGGTCGCGCCGCCGGCTGCCGACGCCGAGGGTCTGGGCGGCGCTCCAGAAGCCGTGCCGGATGTGCAGGCCGAGCGCCAGCATGGCGACGATGTAGATGACGTTCCCGTACCAGGTCGAGAAGGTGTCCACGACGTTCTGGTAGGGGTGGCCCTCCTGGAAGCCGCCGGAGTGCACGGTGCCGGTGGTCAGGTCCAGGATGTGCCAGACGATGAACAGGCCGAGGATGATCCCGCCCCAGCGCATGGTGCGGGTGGCGTAGCTCGCGCGAGGCCTGGCGTGCACGTACCGGGCCGGGCGTGCCTTGATGTCGCGGCGGCTGAGCTGGTAGGCGGAGACGGCGTGGGCGACCACCGCGACCACGAGGACGACCCGGATGAGCCAGAGCGTCCACTCGTAGTGCATGAACGGTTCGCCCACCGTGCGCAGCCAGTGCGCGTAGTGGTTGAACTCGCCCGCGCCGAAGTAGATCTTCAGGTTCCCGATCATGTGGGCGACCAGGTACAGCAGCATGATCAGGCCGCTGACCGCCATCACGGTCTTCTTGCCGACGGTCGAGTGCCACACGGTGCGTGCCATGGACGGCCGTCGGTCCGTCCGCGTTGCCAGAGCCATGCCCATGACGCTAGAGCCGGTCGGCCCCATCGGTCCAAGACATGGTCCGGCTCGTTTCGATAGGACACGGCTATCATGGCTGGGTGCAGTTCCAGCAGCTCCAGTACTTCGTGGCGGTGGCCGAGACCCGGCACTTCACCCGCGCCGCCGATCTGGTCCACGTCGCCCAGCCGTCGCTCTCGCAGCAGATCAAGGCGCTGGAGCGGGAGCTGGGCGCGGACCTGTTCCTGCGGGCGCGGGGCAACATCACGCTCACCGACGCGGGTGAGGCGCTGCTGCCGCTGGCCCGGCGCATCCTCGCCGACGCGGACACCGCCCGGCACGAGGTGCAGGAGCTGGTGCAGCTGCGCAGCGGCCGGGTGCGGCTGGGCGCGACGCCCAGTCTGTGCACGGGCCTGCTGCCGGACGTGCTGCGCGCCTTCCACGACCGCTACCCCGGCATCCGGCTGCTGGTCGAGGAGAGCGGCTCGCACGACCTGGTACGGGAGCTGGCGCGCGGGGCCCTGGACCTCGCGCTGGTCGTGCTGCCGCTGCCCACCCCCTCCCCCGCTCTGACCACGGTGGAGCTGCTGCGCGAGGACCTGGTCGTGGTGTCGTCGCCGGAGGCCGCCCCGCCCGGTGCCCCGGGGCGGCGCACGGTCCGCATCGCGGACCTGGAGGGCGCGCGGCTGGTGATGTTCCGGCACGGCTACGACCTGCGGGAGCTGACGGTCGCCGCGTGCCGCGCCGAGGGCTTCGAGCCGGACTTCGCCGTCGAGGGCGGCGAGATGGACGCCGTGCTGGGCTTCGTACGGGCCGGTCTGGGCGTCGCGGTCGTGCCGCGCATGGTCGCCACCCGCTCCGGGCGCGGCCTGCGCGTCACCCCGCTGGCCCGTCCCGGCCTGCACCGCACGATCGCCCTCGCCCACCGCAGCGACGTGGCCCCGCCCAGGGCGGCCAGGGAACTGCAGCGGATGCTGCTGGAACGGTGAGGTGAGGCGCGCGGGGCGGGACGGCCGGACGCTCCCGGGTGCGGGCCACGGGCCGCTCCCGGGGCCGGAGCACGGGCCGCTCCCGGGCTGGGTGGCGGACCGCTCCGGGGCTGGACGGCAGGGCCGCTCCCGGCGCTCGGGTGGCGGCCGCTCCCGGGCCAGAGGACCCGGGCGCGAGGAGCCGGAACTGTGCGGCGGACCACTCCCGGGCGCCGGGGCGGGCGCCCCAGGCCGTGCCGTCCGCCGCGCCAGGACGCGGGCGGGCGGCGGCCCGGAGCGACGCGCCGCGCGGGCGCGGTTCAGCCTCGGACCGCGGGTGAACGACGCGCCGGGGGCCCGGGTTCAGCCGCGGACCGCGGGCTTGAGCACCTCCTCGCACCACTGGCGGAAGGACATGGGCGCCGTCTCGGGGGTGCTCGGCGCCGCGGCACCGTAGAAGCCCTGCTCGGTGATGGCCCGCGCCATGTCGGCCAGACCCTGCGCCACGGACTCGCTCGCTCCCTGGCTGAGCAGCGCCCTGCGGTAGTCCTCGATGCCGGTCGGCTCCATCCGGACGGGCCGGCCCAGCACCTCGGAGATCACCTCGGTCATGCCCTCGGGCGTCAGGGCGTCGGGCCCGACCAGCGGGACGTCCTCCTGCCCGGTCCAGGAGCCGTCGAGCAGCAGCCGGGCCCCCGTGGCGGCGATGTCGCCGGTGGCGCAGGTGCGCAGGACCTGGGTGCGGTCGGCCGCCATGCGGAACACGCCGCCGTCCCGGATCGCGGGCGCCTGGCCCAGCAGGTTCTCCATGAGGAACGGCGGACACAGCGCGCGGTAGTGCACGCCGGTGGCCATGATCTCCTCGTCCATGGCCAGGGACGCCGAGATCTGGCCGGCGTTCTCGGCGACCTTGCGGCCCAGCGTCGAGACGGCGACCACCCGCTGGACGTCCTGCGCCTCGATCACCTGGCACAACGGCTCGGTGAAGCCGCGGAAGTGACCGTCGACGCTGTCGGCGCCGAAGGCCGGGGGCACCAGCCAGAACACCCGGTCGGCGCCCGCGCAGGCCGCCCCGAGCACGTCGGGGTCGCTGTGCGAGCCCTGGAACACCTCCACCCGCTCCCGCGCCCGCGGCGCGAGGCGCGCCGGGTCACGGACGATCACCCGCACCGGGCCGGCGTCCGGGGCGTCGAGCAGACGGTCGAGGAGCTGCCGGCCGATCTGGCCGGTCGGGGTGGTCACGACGATCACGGATACTCCAGAAAAAAAGGGGAGGGGAGGAAAGGACACGGAGGGCATCGCCCGAAGGTGCGGACGGCGGGCGCCGGGCCGGACGGCCGGGTGTGCCGACGTGGTCGATCCTCCGCCCGGGGCCGCCCGAACTGAAGGACCGATCCGCTCCCGCTCGTTACCCTGGGGGTAATACCGACGGCAGGGGGAAACCATGGGAGCAGCGGGAGCCGAGCGAGCGGTCGGGCCGCAGGGAGCCGTACGGACCGTGGGAGCGGCGGGAGCCGTCCGGACGGCGGGGCCCGGAGCGGCCGTACGGACCGTGGGACCGGGCGGACCCGAGGGGGCGGAGGGCGCCGCGGGGGCCCTGGAGTCCCGTCCGCTGCGCTATTTCGTCGCGGTCGCCGAGGAACTCAACTTCGCCCGCGCCGCCGAGCGGCTGGGCATCTCACCGCCGCCCCTGTCGCGCGCCGTCCGCCGCCTGGAGTCGGACCTCGGCGCCACCCTGTTCGAACGCACCACGCACCGCGTCGCGCTGACCCCGGCCGGTGAGGTGCTGCTCAGGGAGGCCCGGATCGCGCTGGACGCGCTGGAGGCGGCCGGCCGCCGGGCGCGGCGTGCCGCGGCGCCGCAGACCGGGCTGGTCCTCGCGATGAAGGCGGACGGCGACGCGGGACTGCTGGAGCCGGTCCTCGAGCGCTTCGCCGCCGACCCCGCCGCCGTCCCGGTCACGGTGCGCCTGTGCGACCTGCGCGAGGCCCCCGCGCTGCTGCGCCGGGGCGAGGTCGACGTGGCCCTGACCCATGCCCCGTACGACCGGACCGGCCTGGACAGCGAGACGCTGGCCGGCGAGACGCGCGTGGCCGCCGTGGCCGCGGGGCACCCGCTCGCCGCCCGCACCCGTCTCACCCTGGACGACCTGGGGCTGGGCCGGCGTGAGGGGGACCTGGAACAGTACATCGACGAGGTCAGGCGCGAGGGCCAGGATCTCGCCCAGTTGCTGACCCGGGTGGCCCTCGGCGAACTGATCGCCGTCCTGCCCGCATCGGTGACCCGGAGCTATCCGCGCCCCGGCGTCGCCTACCGCCCCCTGGTGGACGCGCCCCCGGTCGTGCTGACGATCGCCTGGCCGCAGCAGTCGCGTTCGAGGGCCACGGCGGCACTCGTCCGCGCCGCCACCGACGTGGCCGCGGAGCGGGCGGCGGCTGCGGCCACCGCCCGGGCCGGGCGCGGGCCGGCCGCCGGGATGCAGCCCGTGGGGCGCTGAGCGGCCGCCCGCCGCGCCCCGGACCTGCCTGCCCGGATCCGCCTCTCGCGGGTCCTGCGGGCCGCCCCGCTCCCCTCCGGCACAGCGGTCCGCCGCGCCCCTGCCCGGTCCGGCGGGCCGGGCCCCGTCCATCAGCCCGTGGCGTCCGCCAGGGCCAGTTCGTGCAGCCGGTCCGGCGGGCCCGGGCGGGCGTAGTACCAGCCCTGGGCCGTGTCGCAGCCCAGTATCCGCAGCTGTTCCGCCTGCGCGCCGGTCTCCACGCCCTCGACCGTGACGGCGAGGTCCAGGCTGTGGGCCAGGGCGACGATCCCCTCGACGATCTTGAGGTCGACGGGGTCGGCCGGGAACTGCTGCATGCCCTGGGTGAAGGAGCGGTCCAGTTTGAGGACGCTCACCGGCAGCCGGCGCAGGTTGGCCAGGTTGGAGTAGCCGGTGCCGAAGTCGTCCAGGGCGATGTCCACGCCCATCTCGGCGAGCCTGCGCAGCGGTTTGAGCAGGTCGTCGTCCGCGCCGATCAGGGCGGACTCGGTCACCTCCAGGCACAGCGCGTCCGGGGCCACGCCCGCGCGCTCCAGGATGTCGACGGTGTCCTGGACGAGCCCGGGATGGGTGAGCTGGCACGGCGAGAGGTTGACGTTGATCCGCAGCGGTCCGGCCGCGCCGTCGCCGTGCAGTTCCCGCCACTCGCGGGCCTGGCGCACCGACTGCTCCATGACCCAGCGGCCCAGCGGGACGATCAGCCCGGTGTGTTCGGCGAGCGGGATGAACCGGTCCGGGCCGAGCACCCCGTGCTGCGGGTGCAGCCAGCGCACCAGCGCCTCGGCGCCGCGCACGCTGCCGTCGCCGAGGTGCACCAGCGGCTGGTACTCGATGAAGAACTCGCCCCGGTCGAGGGCGGTGGGCAGCGCCGTCGTGAGCCCGTGCCGGGTGATGGCGCGGGCGTCGGCCTCCGGGTCGGCCAGCTCGAAGCGGTTGCCGCCCGCCGACTTGGCCCGGTACATCGTGATGTCGGCGCTGCGCAGCACCTCCGCGGCGCTGCGGCCGGTCACCGGCCCCTCGACGACGCCGATGCTGCCGCGCACGGTCAGCTCCCGGCCGTCGATGCGGACGGGCGCCAGCAGCGCGTTCATGATGCGGGCGGCGAGGTCGTCGACCTCCCCGCGGCTGTCGGGTCCGGTGGTCAGCGCGACGAACTCGTCGCCGCCGAGCCGGGCGACCATCTCGCCGGGCGCCGTCGCACAGGCCTGGAGCCGGTCGGCGACCTCCACCAGCAGCCGGTCGCCGGCGGCGTGTCCGAGGCTGTCGTTGATGGTCTTGAAACCGTCCAGGTCGAGGTAGCACAGGCCGAAGCGGCGGCCCTCGCCCGCGTTCAGCGCCTTCTCCAGGCGTTCGAAGAACAGGGTGCGGTTGGGCAGGCCGGTGAGCGCGTCGTGCGTGGCCTCGTAGCGCAACCGCAGGTTCAGCAGCCGCCGTTCGGTGGTGTCCTCCATGAGGGCCAGCTGGTACTGGGGGTTGCCGTCGGGGTCGCGGAGCAGGGAGACGGTCAGGTTGGTCCACAGGACCGTGCCGTCGGGGCGGTAGAAGGCCTTCTCGACGTGGTAATGCTCGCGCTCACCACGCACCAGCTCCTGGTAGAGCCGCCAGATCTGCGGTGCGTCCTCGGCGTGCGTCCACTCCCGGACGTTGCGGACGCGCAAGTGCTGTTCGGAGCCGCCGAACATGCGCAGCAGCGCGCCGTTGACCTGCAGGACGTTGCCCTCCAGGTCGGCGATGCCGATGCCTATGGCCGCGCCTTCGAACACGGCCCGGAAACGGGCCTCACTGGCGTGCAGCGCCTGGGCGACCACGCCCTGGGCGCGCAGCGCGGCCTGGGCGATGGCCTCCTGCTCGGTGAGGGTGCGCTCGCGCAGCGCCCGCGCGAACCCGGCGGCCATGGCGTGCTGGAGGCGCGCGGAGCGGGCCCGCAGGTCCTCCGGATCACCGTCCTCGCCGCAGTAGAGAACGAGGTAGGCGTCCACGCAGTCCAGTGAGCGGCTCAGTGCCTCGGGCGCCGTGCAGTGCGCCCCGATCAGCGCGGCGCCGACCGCCTCGCCCTCCGCCGCGTCGAACGCCCTGGCGCGCAGCGCCCGGCTCAGCCTGCGGGCCAGCGGCAGGAGTTGCTCCTCGAACTCCGGCCGGGTCAGTGACGTGGAGGTCACCGGGAAGACGGCCCTGCTCCAGATCGTGGTCAGCCGCCGCAGTCTGTCCTCCGGGCCGTCCGGCTGCGTGCTCACGCCGTGCGTCCCACGCCGGCGAAACCGGAGAAGGCATAAGGATCCTCGTCCTCCGGCGCCGTCTGAGGCCGCCAGCGCGCCATCGGCACCAGTCCGGGTTCCACCATGTCGTACCCCTCGAAGAACCGCGCGATCTCCTCGCGCGAGCGCATGATCAGCGGATTGCGGATGCCCTTGTATACGTCGACCGCGCCCTCGCTCCGCTCCGGCGGCAGCGGGATTCCCTCGTACGAGGCATGCGTGAGGATCAGCAGGCTGCCGGGCGCGAGCGCGTCACGCAGTTCGGCCACCGCGGTGTACGGGTCGTCCGAGTCTTCCACGAAGTGAAGTATGGCAACGAGCAGCAGGGCCACCGGCCGATTCAGGTCGATCAACCGCTGCAACTGGGGGCTCGCGAGGATCTCGTGGGGCTTGCGCAGGTCGGCCGCGACCACGTCCGCGTCGTCGTCGTCCGCGAGGACGGCCTGGCTGTGGGTGACCGCCACCGGGTCGTGGTCGACGTAGACCACCCGCGCGCCGGGCCGGGCCGCCTGGGCGACCTCGTGGACGTTGCCGAAGGTCGGGATGCCGGAACCGACGTCCAGGAACTGGGTGATGCCCTCGTCCACGGCGAAGCGCACGGCACGGCGCATGAACGCCCGGTTGGCCTGCATGACCTTGGGCAGCCCCGGCATGAACTCCATGGCCCTGCGGGCCGCTTCGCGGTCGGTCTCGAAGTTGTGCGAACCGCCCAGGTAGTAGTCGTAGATCCGGGCGACACTCGGCACCGAGATGTCGATGCTCCGTGGGGCCCAGGCGGGACGCTCCATCTTCTCTCCACAACGTAGGCGATCCGGTGTTCGAGCTGAGGCTACTGATCGCCCGCCAAAGGGGCGAGTGGAAACGGAAATTGACCGTCCGTTCCCGGTCACCACCTGCGGTGCACGCGCCCGCCGGACGTCCGCCTCAAGGTGGATTGCGCCGATGTGCGGGCATGGTGAGTGTCCCCCGGTGTGCGCACCGGCACACGAGGACCGTCCCCTCGGCGCGGCGGCGCGAGGGGTGGCAGGGCCCGGAGGGCTCGCCGGGGACGCTTTCAGGCCGTCGGCCGCCTGGGCGTGCCAGGTGCCGTCCACGCCCCGGCCGTGGACCTGGCCGGCCTCGGTGTCCTTGGTGTGACGGTGGGCGGGCTGTCCCGCGATCACCGGCCGGTCGGCGCCGTCGGTGCGCGTGTCCTTGCCGAGGAGGGTCTGGTGCATGCCGGAACCGGCCGTGGGGACGGCCGCCCGGGGGGCCCGCCGTCCCGACCGCACGCCGTCGGCGCCGGTACGGCCGCGGCCGTCGCCACCGGTGCGGCGCTCCGTCGGGAGGTGTTCATCGCCGACTCCCGTGGTCCGCCGTGCGGTTCGGCCCTGCTGCGCCGCCGCACGGCACTGGGTACGCGCGCCGGGGACGCCCACGTTCCCTCGCGGCCCGGCTTCTCCGGACGCACACGGCCGGGTCCGGGCCGGGTACGAGGGCGGGCGCCCGCGTCCACTAGACGCACGGGTGCGTACCCCTCCGTACAGGCGTGCGCATCGGTGACGGCGGGGGGAACGCCCGGCCAAACCCTCACGCGCCCTCTTTCCCCCCTTCGGACCAATCCACCGGCGCGTCGGCGTGCGGGGCCCCCCGAAGGCCCATGATCTCGGTCGTGCATCGACCGAAACCGACCCGATTCGGCCTGGTCCTGCGGGTGTTGGCCCCGGCGACCGTGGCGTGGACGTGCATGGGCGCACCCGCCGCCCCGGCCGCCGCCGACGCCTGCGCGTACGCCTCCACCGGACCGGGCGGAACGGTGGCGGTGGCGGTGGCCGGAGGCGGCTCCTGGCCTCCGTTCCCCCCCTGCCCGAAGCCCCCGCCCACACCCACACCCACGCCGTCCCCTACCCCTACCCCTACCCCGACCCCGACGCCACCGCCCCGCCCGAGCCCCACGCCGACACCGAAGCCACCACCTCCTCCTCCCCCGCCCCGGCCGACGCCACCGCCCGAACCGCGGCCCACGCCCCCCGCCCGGCCGGCCCCCGCGGCCCCGGCTCCTCGCCCCACACCGCCCGCGCCCCCTGCGCCCCGTACACCGCCGCCTGAACCCACCCCGGAACCGACTCCGACGCCCCGCCCCCGCCCCTCGGTGACTCCCGTCACCTACCCGCGGTACCACACCCAGCCGCACCGGCACGCGCCCCGGCGCGCCCCCTCACCGATCACCTACGTCCTGCTCATCGCGGTGCCCGCCCTGGTCGCCGTGGCCGCGCTCCGTCCGCGCTGACCCCTGGAGGCACCCGTTGTCGGAATGGCTTGTTCTCGTCCTGGCGATGCTCGCCGCCTGCGCCGTGGTCGTCGTCATCACCCTCGTACGCCACCGCACGGCGACCGAGGACGACGACCCCAGTGAGACGCCCGATGTCATCGAGTACATGACGATGTGGATCGGCGTGGTGTACGCCATCGTGCTGGGCCTGGCCATCGCGGGCGTCTGGGAGGCCCGGGTCGCCGCCCAGGACCACGTCCAGGCGGAGGCCCAGGCCCTGCACGAGATCTCCGAACGGGTCCGGGTCTACCCGCCCGAGGTGCGGGACCGGACCCGGGCCGATGTCAACGCCTATGTCGGACACGTCGTCACCACCGAGTGGAAGAGCATGGTGGACCACGGCCGGGTCACCGAGCGCGGCGACGAACTGCTGCAGAAGATCCGCGCCGACGTCTCGGACTACCAGCCCAAGTCGGATTTCGAGGCGCAGGCCTACCAGCCGCTCGTCGACCAGGTCACCGCCGCCGACCAGGCCCGCGCGGCACGCTCGGACTCCACCGGGGCGACGATGCCGGGCGTGGTGTGGTTCGGGCTGATCGCGGGGGCCGTGGTCACCATCGGCATGGTGTTCGTGCTGCAGATCCGGCGAACCCCGAGAGAGCTGGTCCTCGCCGGGCTGTTCTCCGCGCTGATCGCCTTCCTCCTCTTCCTGATCTGGGACTTCGACGCGCCCTACAGCCGGGGGCTGGCGTCGTCGACGGCGCCCTTCCTGGACATGTTCCCCGGCATCACCCGCTGACGGGCGCTCACCCTCCTGGCGACGCGGGGGCCTGACGCGTCCTCACGCTCACGTCCCCCGGCCGCAGGAACGCCGTCCCCTGTGCGGCCCACACGGTTGCCCCGTTCGCCCGGGTACGATCGCGCCCCGGTGCACATCTTCCTAGCGTTTCGATCATCGAGGTGCATTTCAGGCGCACGCGGAAGAGGTCCGCAGCTGCTCCTCGGGGACCGGAGGATTCACCATGCGCGTAATACGCGTTGTTTCGGCGGCACTGCTGGGGCTCAGCGCCCTCACCCTCTCCGCTCCCGCGGCCGTCGCCAGCGGAGGCGACAGCTCCTACGGCGGGGGCGGCGGTGAGAGCCACTCCTACGGCGGCGGCGGTGGCGACCGCTCGTACGGCGGCGGAGGCGGTGACAGCCGCTCCTACGGCGGTGGAGGCGGCGGCCGCTCCGAGGACGGTGGTGACGACGAGGAGGGGCGCGGCGGCCGCGGCGGCGGCAAGCCGGAGCACTTCCAGCACGGCGTCCGCGCGGGCGAGGGCGGCACCCTCGCCGGCTTCGACCTGAAGGAGGTCGGCATGGGCACGGCGCTCATCGCCGGCTCGGTCGGCGCGGCGTACTACCTGTCGCGCCGCCGCACCGGCGAGGAAGGCGTCGCCTGACGCCGCCGGCCCGTCCTGCACATGTCTCAGCCCCGGACCCGCATGGGTCCGGGGCTGAGACATGTGCACGGGGCGGGGGAAGGAGGAGGGGAACGGGCGCCCAAGGGGCAGAGGGCGGAGGGAAGAGGACGGAGGGCAGAAGGCAGAGGAACACGGAGGGCACCGGGTGGGGCGGCTCGTCCCCGGGGCCTCGGGTCCCGGCCTGCGCACGGGGCGGAGGCCGGGACCCGCGGCCCCGGGCCGGGAGCACCGGCGACATTCGTGCCGCACGGAGTCGCAGCGCCAGCCGTACTCCGGGGCCCTCTCCCCGCCCTCTCCAGGGCCCTCTCCCGCCTTCTCCCGGCCCTCCCCAGGGCCCTCTCCCGCCTTCTCCGGGCCCTCTCCGGGTCCCCCCTCGGCTCTCTCCGCCCTCTCTCAGCACACTTCTCGGAACACTTCCCGGAATCGGGACACCTCTCGTAACAGGGTCAGGCCGCACCGCACTTCGCCACCGGGCGCGTCAGCCGTCCCTGGAACCGGGCGTCAACCCCGCACCTGGCGTGACGGGTGTCAGCCGCGCCTCTGGGGGCGGCGGCGCGTCCAGAAGACGCCGCCGCCGATGGCGCCCGCGGCCAGCAGCCCGCCGCCGATCGCGACGTCCGCCTTGGTGGCGCCGGTCTTCGTGGCGCCACCGAGCCCGCCGCGGACGCCGCCGACCACGGTGAACGCCCCAGGACGGGTCAGGGTGCGGCCGCCGCACTCGACCGTGATCTCGTAGGTGCCGGGCCGGACGTCCTGACGGATCGTCGCCACGACCCGTGCGATCTCCCCGGCGCCGGTGAAGGGGCGCAGCGGGGTGCGTGCGAAGGCGCCCGACACGGCGGTCCCGCCGGTGCGGCAGCCCTGCACCGTGATCGCCAGTTGCCCGCCGCGGGCGATCGCACCGGGCAGGGCCTGGATGTTGCGGATGCCGTCGGCGCCACCACCCGGACCGCCACCCGGACCACCGCCCGGCCCGCCACCGAGGCCGCCTCCCCCTCCGCCGAATCCATCGCCCGGACCGTTGCCCGGGCCGCCGCCGCGGCCGAACTCGCCACCATGGCCATGGCCGAACTGACCGCCGTGGCCCTGGCCCGACTCACCGCCGTGACCATGGCCGAACTCGCCTCCGTGTCCGTGCCGCGGCCCCCGGTCCGGCCCCCGCCCGAAGTTGCCGTCCGGCCCCCGTCCGAAACCACCGACCTGGCCGTTGCCCGGCCCGCCGCCCACCTGGCCGTTACCGAACCCGCCCCCAGGACCGCCGCCCGGGCCACCCTCCGGACCGCCGCCGGGTCCCCCTCCGACGCCGCCGAATCCGCCCCCCTGCCCGTTGCCGGGACCACCGATCTGCCCGCCGCCGATCTGCCCGCCGCCGAACCCTCCCCCTGGGCCGCCCCCTGGCCCACCGACCTGACCGTTACCGAAACCACCGACCTGACCGTTGCCGAAACCACCGACCTGACCGCTGCCCGGGCCGCCGACCTGGCCGCTGCCCGGTGCGACGTCCCAGCCGCCCGGGGCGTCGCCGCCCTTCGCTACAGCCACCGGGGCGGCCAGCCCTACGGCGGCGACGGCGGCCACCAGGACCGCCAGAGGGGTGCGAGTGATGGACATGTGTTCCTCCGCGGAAGGCGCCCCGGGGGCCCGTACCCGGTCGATCGGCGAGAAAGCACCTCCGGGAAAACCCTCGGATGCCCAGTTCAGGGACGCATTTCGGCACTCGTCCGACCCGGTGAGCCATTCCCCCGGTGAATTCACCCCGTTGGATAACGCCGCAGGTCACCGGTTGTCATGAAGCCCCCGTACGGCGCGACTCGGATGGCGCACGGAAATCCGGCCCGCCACCCGTTCGCTCCCTCCCCGTCGCCGGTTGGGCAGACGGGACTTAGCGTGCTGCTGTGCGCGAACGACGCGGTGGCGGCCGCATCGAGAGGGGATGGCGAATGTCTGCGAGCGGGCTGTCCGGAATCGTGGAAGAGGAGGAGCCGCAGCCGCGGCGGAAGCGTGCCCCGTGGGGTGTGATAGCGCTGGTCCTGCTCGCCGGGCTCGCCCTCATCCGCAACGGCTCCGGAGAGTTCGACGCCGGTCCGCCGCAGCCCGCGAAGGCGGCGGCCCCGGACGTCGGCCGTCCGCCCAGCGCCGCGCCGGCCACGGACCCTGCCGCCGCCGGGCCGTCGCTGCCCGAATCGGTGCCCGACCGGGTCCGGATCCCGCTGATCCAGGTCGACGCCCCCATCACCCCGGTCGGAGTCGACTCCGACGGCTGGGTGGCCGCTCCCCCGCCGGACGACCCTAATCTGGCCGGCTGGTTCAACGGCGCCGTCACGCCCGGGGAAAAGGGAACCGCCGTAGTCGTGGGCCATGTCGACAACAAAATGGGCCCGGCGGTCTTCTACGGACTGGGCGCCCTGAAGAAAGGGAACCACGTAGAGATCCACCGGGAGGACGGAAAGACGGCGGTTTTCGAGGTGTACGGCGTCGAGGTGTTCGAGAAGAGCGACTTCCCCGGCGACCGCGTGTACGGCTCGAAGGGCACTCCGGAACTGCGGCTCATCACCTGCGGCGGCGATTACACCAAGCAGACCGGATATCAGGGCAACGTCGTCGTCTTCGCCCGTCTGGCCGAGGTCCGCTGAACGCCCCGGGCCGGCCCCGGCGCGGCGGGGTCCGCGGCCGGGCGGGCCCGTTCCGCGTCAGGTGTACGTGCGGCGCGGGACGGTGAAGCGGTAGCCCTCGTCGAGCAGTCTGGGCAGGTACTTGCGCAGGGCACGGACGGTCTGCGACCGGTCGCCCCCGGCGTCGTGGGAGAGCACCACGACGCCGGGGGCGGCGCCGCGCTCGACGCGGCGCACGATGGTGCTGGTGCCGGGGGTGGTCCAGTCGAGGCTGTCCACGGTCCAGGCCAGCGGCTCCATGCCCATCTCGGCGTTGAGCTGGAAGACGTTGCGGTTCCACGCGCCGTAGGGGGCGCGGAACCACAGCGGCCGCTCGCCGTAGGCCTTCTCGATGACGTCGCTGGTGCTCTCGATCTCGTCGCGGATCTCGCTGCGGCTGAGCTGGGTGAGCAGCGGGTGGGTCCAGGTGTGATTGCCCACGACGTGGCCCTCGTCGGCCATCCGGGCCAGCAGGTCGCGGTTCCAGTCGGCCATCTCGCCGCACACCATGAACGTCGCCCGGATGTCGTACTTGGCCAGGGTGTCCAGGACGTGCGGGGTGTAGTCGGGGTTCGGGCCGTCGTCGAAGGTGAGCAGCATGGTGTTGCCCCGGCCGGAGAAACGCAGGATGGGGGCGGTGCGCACCTTGGTCGGCAGGGGGCGGGCGCGCTGGGGGACGTCGCCGGTCAGCGGGCGGAGGCGGTAGGCGGAGGGTTTGAGGGCACCGCGCGCCTGGGGGCCCGCGGCGGGGGCGGGAGCTGCCGCCGGGGTGCCGGAGGAGCCGGAGAGCAGCAGGCCGGCCGTGCCGGCCGCGCCTGCCGCACCGAGGGCGGCGGCCCCGGCGAGCATGGCCCGGCGCCGCGTGAACAACTGATCCTTCTGCATGACTCATCAGTGACCGGGCGGTCCCCGCGGCACCGGCACGGCGGCACGAAAGCACCCGCCCGGCCCAGTTGGCGGCGGCCGGGGTCCCGCCCGGCCCGACCGGCGAACTCCGGTGGCCCGTCCCCGGCCGCCGCGCCGTCCCGGTCAGCGGCGGCGCACGAGGGGGACGGCGGCGTCGGACGGTCTTCCGACCGCACGTGTTCCCCCGGTGGTGGCCTGCGCGGTGGGCACGCGGCGGGTTCGGGGGCTCCCCGGGAGGGTCCCGGAGGAAGACGTTCCGATAAGCTACTCAGCGTGACGGAACAGCACGAGGAGCACGAGCAGCAGGCGCACCGGTTCGAGCGGGGCACCGACGGGCCGAAGGTGATCGTGACCGGGGTGGACGGCTCCGACTCCTCCATGCGGGCCGCCGCCTACGCCGCCGGTCTGGCCCGGCGTCAGGGCGCGCGGCTGGCCGTCGTGTACGTGCAGCCGGTGATGTCGGCGGGGGCGGCGATGGGCGCGCCGGTGGCCGAGACGACCGACGAGATCGCCGAGGACCTGGTCCAGCAGATCCGCGAGTCCGCCGAGCGGCTGAAGGGGATATTCGAGGTCCGCTGGGAGTTCCACACCTTCCGCGGCGATCCGTACAACGGCCTGGTGACGGCCGCCGACGAACTGAAGGCGGACGCGGTGGTCGTCGGCGCCTCCGAGCAGGCCGGGCACCGGATCATCGGCTCGGTGGCGGTGCGCCTGGTGAAGGCGGGAAGGTGGCCGGTGACGGTGGTCCCGTAGCGGAGCGCACCGCGGCCCTGCGGCCCGTGGGGCGTGCGTGGCGTCTTCCGTACCCGGCGGCGCTGGGCCATCATGATCCGCCGTCAGCCGTTTGCCGTCTGCGAAGAGGTGAGGCGCATGGCCGGGCTCCGTATGGGCGAGGGCATTCTCCGCCGTAAACCCATCGAACACATCGAGGAGACGGAAGCCGGCGAGGGACCGAAACTCGAACGCTCGCTCGGGTTGTGGCAGCTCACCGCGATCGGCGTGGGCGGCATCATCGGCGCGGGCATCTTCACACTGGCCGGCACGGTGGCCAACGGCACGGCCGGTCCGGCCGTCCTCGTCTCCTTCCTGATCGCGGGCGTGGCCAGCGCGTGCGCCGCGCTGTCGTACGCGGAGTTCGCCGGCCTGATCCCGAAGGCGGGCTCCGCCTACACCTACGGGTACGCGGTGCTCGGCGAGTTCGCGGGCTGGTTCATCGGCTGGGACCTGCTCCTGGAGTACACGGCGATCGTGGCGGTGGTCGCCATCGGCATCTCCGGCTACTTCAGCTTCCTCGTCGAGGACATGGGCGCGCACCTGCCCGCGTGGATGCTGGGCGCGCCCGGCACCGGGTCCGGGCACCGGGTCGATCTGTTCGCGGCCGTCCTGTGCCTGCTCATCGCCTGGCTGCTGAACCTCGGCATCCGCAACGCGGCACGTTTCGAGATGATCGTGGTGGTGCTGAAGGTCGTCGTGGTGCTGGTGGTGATCGTGGTGGGGGTGTTCCACATCCACAGCGCGAACTACCACCCGTTCTTCCCGTACGGGGTCAGCGGGGCGTTCACCGGCGCGGCGACCGTGTTCTTCGCGGTCTTCGGGTACGACGCCATGTCGACGGCGGCCGAGGAGTCCAAGGACGCCCAGCGGCACATGCCGAAGGCGATCATCTACTCGCTGGCGATCGCGATGGTCCTGTACGTGGCGGCCTGCCTGGTGCTGACCGGGATGCAGAAGTACAAGGACATCGACAAGGAGAGCGGCTTCGCGACGGCGTTCAAGTCGGTGGGTCTGAGCAGGCTGGCGGACGTGATCGCGGTGGGCGCGATCATCGGCATCCTCACGGTGATGTTCACGTTCATGCTGGGCGTGACCCGGGTGTGGTTCTCGATGTCGCGGGACGGACTGCTGCCGCGCTGGTTCGCGAAGACGCACCCCACCCGGCACGTGCCGACCCGGGTGACGTGGATCGTCGGGGCCGCCTCCGCGGTCATCGCCGGGTTCCTGCCGATCGCCGAGGCGGCCGAACTGACCAACATCGGCATCCTGCTGGCGTTCGTGGTGGTGTGCGCGGCGGTGATCGTGCTCCGTCACAAGCAGCCGGACCTGCCGCGCGCCTTCCGCACCCCGTGGATGCCGTTCGTGCCGGCGCTCGGGATCGTCTTCTCGATCTGGCTGATCACGTTCCTGCAGTGGCAGACCTGGGTGCGGTTCGTGGTGTGGTTCCTGATCGGCTGCGTGATCTATTTCGGCTACTCGTACAAGCGGTCGGCGCTGGCCCCGCGCCGCGACGAGAACGCCTGACCGGCGGCGCGCGTCCCGTAGGGCGGCGCGCGTCCCGCACGGCGGCGAGAGCCCCGAGCGGCAGCTGGGCAGCCCGCCGGCTGCGCACGGCCCCACGGCCGGGGACAGTCCTGACGGATGGGGAACCCCACGGCCGGGGACAGTCCTGATGGATGGGGAAGCCCCCACGGGCGGGCACAGCCCCAACGGGCGGACACGGCCTCACCGGGCGGACACGGCCTCACCGGCCGGGTGCCCCTCCCCACTCCCCGCCGTCACCGACCCATGACCAGACCGTCCTTGGCCGCGCCCCGGGCGAGCACCGCGTCGCGGATCCGGTCGCGTACGGCCTGCAGGCCGGCGCCCCGGTCGATGGCGTCGGCGACGTCGACCACCCGGCCCGCGTCGGGGTCGAACCACTCGGGGACGAACTCGGCCCGGGTCACCTCCCAGCGGCCGCCGGGCCGGGCGGGCGGGGCGAAGGTGAAGCGGGCCAGGGTGCTCTGGCCGGTGCGCGGATCGCGCGGGGTGCTGCCGGGCGCCGGGTCGCTGATCTGGTCGCCGGTGCCGTAGACCACCCAGGTGCCACCCACCTTCTCGTAGGGCTGCGGGAGGGGGGCGCCCGTGC
Source organism: Streptomyces sp. NPDC006743 (assembly GCF_040703815.1). Classification (NCBI taxonomy): domain Bacteria; kingdom Bacillati; phylum Actinomycetota; class Actinomycetes; order Kitasatosporales; family Streptomycetaceae; genus Streptomyces; species Streptomyces sp. NPDC006743. Next base: position 124,958 of record NZ_JBEYJA010000007.1, read on the forward strand.
CGAGGATCAGGTCGATGTCGGGGCGGCTCCCGCTGCGTGCGGCGGTCAGCAGGCGCACCAGGTCCGTCTGCTGCCGGTCGGGGCCGGCGGACCGCCCGCGGCCCCAGTGCAGGGACACGACGACGACGTCGGCGCCCGCCTGCCGGGCGGCCCGGGCGTCGGCCACGATCCGGTCGGGGTCGATCAGGCGGAGGGCCCACGGCTGTCCGGCGGGCAGCGGCCGGCCGGTTCCGTGGCTGTAGGCCAGGTGGGCGACGAGCGCGGGACCGGCGCGCAGCAGGGCGCCGCGGGCCTCGGCCTCGGTGCGCGCCGATCCGGCGTGCCGCAGACCGGCGCGGTCGAGGGCGTCCAGGGTGCGGCGGACCCCGTCGGCGCCGTCGTCGAGGGTGTGTCCGGAGGCGGTGGCGCAGCCGTCGTAGCCGGTTGCGGCGAGGTCGCGCGCCAGTTCGGGCGGGTACGTGCCGGGTGCGGTGCCGGTGGGGACGCCGTCGGCGCCCTGGACGGCGTCCAGGTGACACAGCGCCAGGTCGGCGCGCCGGACGACGGGGGCGACGCCGTCCAGCATGGGCCGGAAGTCGTGGCCGCCGCCGCCCGCGTCGAAGTCGGTGCGCTCGAGGACCGCGGCGTCGGGCAGGATGCCGCCGGAGGCGAGCAGGGTGAACCCGGCGGTCTGCCGGGTTCCCGGGGCCGCGGGCGCCGGGTGCGCGGTCGGAGCGTGCCGCTGCTCCCGGTGGTCGGCCCGGCAGGAGGCCGCCGCGGTGAGGAGGGCCGTGACGGCCAGGGCCACCTGGTGTCGGCGTGAGAACATCGGTCGGTTCACCTCGTTGCGGTCGCACCCGCGCCCTGTCTCACCGGCGCTTCGGCAGACGGAGGGAGGGGGGTGCGGTCATATCGGCGGACATGTGACAGTCGGACAGTCGATAGTCAGATGGGTACGGAATCAGGCCGCGCCGCAAACGGCGGCGGTGGCCCGATTGGTCCGTCCGGTGCGCACCGGGCGGACGGCGGCGGCCGACGGACCGTTCGTCGCACCGTTCGTCGACGCGATCGACCGTCCGCCGCACAGCGGCGCACGCGCCCTGTCGCCGCCCGGCCCCCTGCGATGCGATACGGCCATGACGGCCGGAACCACCCTCGCGCCCGCGACGACCGCCGAGCACGAACTCGCCGCGCTGCAGCGCGAGCACGCCCGCCCGCTGTTCGCGCTGCTGCTGCGGCTGTGCGACGGCGACCGGCAGCGCGCCGAGGACCTGCTCCAGGAGACGCTCGTCCGTGCCTGGCAGCACCCGGAGGCGCTGCGCGCCGACGCCTTCGAGTCCGTACGGCCCTGGCTGCTGACCGTCGCCCGGCGCCTGGCCATCGACGCGCGCCGGGCCCGGCAGGCCCGGCCGCCCGAGGTGGACGACGCGGTCCTGGAGAACGCGCGGGTCTGCGCCGACCACGCCGAGCGCTCCACCGCTGCCCTCGATGTGCGGCGCGCTGTGAAGACACTCACTCCGCACCACCGTGAAGTCCTGGTGCTGGTGTACTTCCAGGGGGCCAGCGTGGCGGAGGCCGCCGACATCCTGGGCATTCCTCCCGGTACCGTGAAGTCCCGCGCGTACTACGCGTTGCGCGCGCTGCGCAGGGTGCTCCCGGGGTACGCGGCCGACCTGCGGTGAAACGGACCCCCGGGTCAAGCCTCCGTAAAGCGCCTTGCCGTGGACCACGGTTGAGTAATCGGGTGTTCTCATCCGTGTTCCGCTGGGGCCGTGTCCCAGGAGCCGGGGCCGGGCCACGCGCACCCACCGGAGGAAGGCAGGAAGGGATGCTGCACAGAGGTCAAGAGAGCACGGACGGGGACGACGGGGGCGGCGGCGGTGAACTGGCCGTCCCGATGGCCTGGTTGTACGCCGAGTACATCGCCGACGAACTGCTGCGCACCGGTGATCTGATGCCGCCCTCGTCGGTGGAGTTCCGCGCCGGGCGGGACGCGCTGGCGCTGACCGTCTTCCTGTCCGACACCGACGGCGAGCTGTCCGGCATCCGGGTGATCTCGCAACTGGAGACCTGGCTGTCGCTGACGGCGTACGACCAGCCGTGGCAGGACTGGGTGCGCGAGCGGATGGACTGTCTCGCGGCCGACGCGCACGCCCGCGGCGTGCCCTCCCCCGATCTCGCGCTGGCCGAGGCGGCCTGGCGCTGGCTGGAGGAGACCGAGCTGCTCGCGCCCGACCTGGACGCGGTGCCGGACGGCGCCGCGGCGGTGGGCGAGGACGAGGGGCCGAAGGTGTGGACGCCCGCCTGGCAGCTCGGCCTGCCGCTGGGACACCTCGCCATCCACCTCTTCTGAGCGCGCCCCCGCGCCCCCGCCCCTGTGGCCGCGCCCCCTGCGCCCGAGCGGCACGCGGCTGCGGCGATCGGGCCCGCGGTGCGTGCGGATGGGTGCTCGGAGCACTCCTGCCCGCCCCCTCGCGAGGTCGAGAGCATGAGGTGCCCGGAACGGCGTCGCCACGTCGGCGCGTACGCGCTCGTCGTGCTGGAGGACGCGGACGCCTTCCGCTTCGGGGACCATCTCATGCACTGCCCTCGCCGCGCCGTGCGCCTGAGCGAGCCCGGCGCCACGGCACGGCGGTGGCCGCTGTACCGGCGGGTCACGCCGCGCTCCGTCCCGCCCTCCGCGTCGCCCGTCTCATTTGAGCAGCCGGGAGAGCCTGCGGTCCGCCAGCGGCCTGCCGCCCGTCTGGCAGGTCGGGCAGTACTGCAGCGAGGAGTCGCTGAAGGAGACCTCGCGAACGGTGTCGCCGCACACCGGGCAGGGCTCCCCCGTGCGGCCGTGCACCCGCAGACCGCTCTTCTTCTCGGCCTTGAGCCGGCCCGCCGCGACGCCCCTGGAGCGCTCCACCGCCTCGGTCAGGGTGGTGCGCAGCGCCTCGTACAGCGTCCGGGTCTCCTCGGGGGTCAGCGAGGCGGCCAGCTTGAACGGGGACATCTTCGCCGCGTGCAGGATCTCGTCGCTGTAGGCGTTGCCCACGCCCGCGATCAGGCTCTGGTCGCGCAGGGCGCCCTTGAGCTGCCGCCGCTCCCCCGCGAGCAGCCGCGCGAAGCGCTCCTCGTCGAAGCCGTCGGCCAGCGGATCGGGGCCGAGCCGGGCGATGCCCGGCACCTGGCCCGGGTCGTGCACGACGTACACCGCGAGCCGCTTCTGGGTGCCGGCCTCGGTGAGGTCGAAGCCCGCCCCGGTCTCCAGGGCGACGCGCAGGGCGAGGGGGCCCTTGCCGGGGCGCGGCGCCCCGTCGGGCAGGCGGTCCTTCCACTGGAGCCAGCCCGCGCGGGCCAGGTGGGTGACGAGGTGCGGGCCGCCGCCGGTGGCCAGGTCGAGGAACTTGCCGTACCGGCCGACGGCGGCGATCTCGTGGCCCTCCAGGGCGGTGACGGGCGGGTCGTAGGTCTTCAGGACGCTGATGGCGACGGGCAGCACCCGGACCACCTCGTGACCGACCAGGTTCTCGGCCAGGAAGTCCTTGAGCGCTTCCACCTCGGGCAGTTCCGGCATGGTTCCAGCGTGCCACCGGCCACTGACACCGCCACACGGCGCGGACCGTACCGGCCCGGCCCGGCCCGCGGCCCGGACCCGCCCCCGCGGCCTCACCCGGAATCGCCTATCACGAACTCGCTCCACAGGCACTTGCCGCCGCCGCGGGCCTCCACCCCCCACACGTCGGCGAGCCGGTCGACGAGCATCAGGCCGCGCCCGGAGACGCCCTGCTCCCCCGGTTCACGGCGGCGCGGCAGGGCGCTGGAGGAGTCCTCCACCTCGACCCTGAGCCGCCGGTCGGTGCCGCTGAGCACGCGCAGGGTGACCACGGCGGCGCCCTCGGTGTGCATCAGGGCGTTGGTGATGAGTTCGTCGGCCACGAGTTCGATCTCGTCGGAGCGTTCCCGTGCGCCCCAGGAGCGCACGGTGGCGCGGATCATGTGCCGGGCGCCGGTGAGCGCCTCGGGGTCGCCGGGGGCGACGTGCTGCTGGAAGCGGCCGAGGGGCCGGCGCTCGGTGAGCGCGCGGCGGCGCAGCACCAGCAGGGCCACGTCGTCGTCGCCGCCGCGCTCCTCCGCCATCGCGATCAGCCGGTCGGCGAGGTCGCGTACGTCCTCGGGTCCCGCGGCGATGGACTCGGCCAGGGCACGCATGCCGTCGTCGAGGTCGGCGCCGGGCTGTTCGACGAGGCCGTCGGTGCACAGCACCAGGGACTGGCCGGGGTCGAGTTCCATGGCGCAGACCGGGTACTCCAGGCTGCCGAACTCCGCGGACAGGCCGAGCGGCAGTCCGCCGTCGACGTCGACCCGGCGGCAGGTGCCGTCGACGTGCCGCACCAAGGGGTCGATGTGGCCGGCGCGGACGACCTGGACGACACCGGTGGACAGGTCGGCCTCCGCGTACAGGCAGGTCGCGAAGCGGTCGGTGTCCAGTTCGTGCAGGAAGATGGAGGCGCGGGCCATCACGGTGGCCGGGGTGTGGCCCTCGGCGGCGTAGGCGCGCAGGACGATGCGCAGCTGGCCCATGACGGCGGCGGCGTGCGTGTCATGGCCCTGGACGTCGCCGATGACCGCGCCGACCCGGCCGCCGGGCAGCGGGATCAGGTCGTACCAGTCGCCGCCGATGTCCCGGCCCAGGGAGCCGCCCGCGTACCCGGAGCGGTAGCGCACGGCGACGTCGGCGCCGGGGACGCTGGGGATGGTGCGGGGCAGCATGGCCTGCTGGAGGCCCTGGGCGAGGTCCTTCTCCTGTTCGTAGAGCATGGCGCGCTGCAGGCTCTGCGCGATGCTGCTGCCGAGGGCGACGAGGAGGTTGCGTTCCTCCTGGGCGAAGCCGTGCCGGCCGCTGTAGAGCAGGCCCATGCCGCCGATCGGGCGGCCCTGGGCGACGAGCGGCAGGTAGGCGGCCGAGGTGATGCGCAGCCCGGTGATGTGCGGCCACAGGATGGGGTAGCGCTCGGCGAAGTCCTCCGGGGACTCGATGAAGCGCGGGCTGAGGGTGCGGACGGCCTCGCTCATCGGGTAGGGCTCGTCGATCCGGGTGACGAGGGTGCCGGGGACGGAGCTGCCCTCGGGTCCCTCGGCGACGAGCCGGATGCGGCCGGCCTCGACGAGGCCGAGGACCAGGCTGGTGGAGCCCAGCAGGGCGAGGCCGTGGCTGTCCTTGACGACCTCGATGACGTCCTGGACGGAGTGCGCGTGGGCGAGGGCGGCGGTGGTGGCCTGCACGACGTTGGTCTGCTCGCGGCGGGCCGCGGCCCGGGCGAGGCGCTCCTGGCGGCCGGCGACGTCGTCGAGTTCCTCGGTGGCGTCCCGGATGATGCCGATGATCCGGTGCGGGCGGCCGGTGCCGTCCCGGCGGATGTAGCCCTGGGTGTGGATCCAGCGCAGGGTGCCGTCGCGGCGGCGCAGGCGCATGTAGGTGCCGTAGTTCTCGCTGCCGTCCTTCAGGGCGCGGGCCACCAGGGCCTCCAGGCGGCGCCCCTCGCCGCCGGGGACGCGCTGGGCCAGGGTCTCGGGGCGGCCGTCGTACTCCTCCGGGGTGAGGTCGAAGATCTTGTGGGTCTGCGCGTCCATGCTGAGCAGACCGGTGTCCAGGTCCCAGTCGAAGCTGCCCATGCGGTTGAGTGCCAGGATCGGGTCCGGGTGCGCGGGCCAGTCGTCCGGGAGTGACAGGGCGTGCGCTCCCCGTTCAGCCATGGGGCCACCTTGCCAGGATTTGTCCGATTCTTCGAGTGGGGACCCGGGGAACCCGGGGACGAGGGGATCTCGTCGGGACAGGAGCGTGCACGGTCGTGGGATGGTTCACCGCACCGGACTACTGGCTGACCCGCCTGGTGTTCCAGCGGGCGCTCGCCGCGGTCTACCTCGTGTCGTTCCTGACGGCGGCCCTGCAGTTCCGGGCGCTGCTGGGCGAGCGGGGCATGCTGCCGATCCCCCGGTTCGTGGCGCGGGTGCCCTTCCGGCGGGCGCCGAGCCTGTTCCACCTGCGCTACTCGGACCGGCTCTTCGCGGTGGTCGCCTGGGGAGGCTGCGCGGTGTCGGCGGTCCTGCTGGCGGGGCTGGACGGGTGGCTGCCGCTGTGGGGCAGCATGCTGCTGTGGCTGGTGCCGTGGGCGCTGTACCTGTCGATCGTCAACGTCGGGCAGACCTGGTACGGCTTCGGCTGGGAGTCCCTGCTGCTGGAGACCGGGTTCCTCGCGGTGTTCCTGGGCAACGGCGAGGTGGCCCCGCCGGTCGTGGTGCTGTTCCTGCTGCGCTGGATCCTCTTCCGGGTGGAGTTCGGCGCGGGACTGATCAAGATGCACGGCGACGAGTGCTGGCGGAGACTGACCTGCCTGAACTACCACCACGAGACGCAGCCGATGCCGGGGCCGCTGAGCTGGTTCTTCCACCATCTGCCCGCCCCGCTGCACAAGGTGGAGACGGCCGCGAACCACGTCACGCAACTGGCGGTGCCGTTCCTGCTGTTCACGCCGCAGCCGCTCGCCACGGCCGCCGCCGCGCTGATGATCCTCACCCAGCTGTGGCTGGTGCTGTCGGGCAACTTCGCCTGGCTGAACTGGATCACCGTCGTGCTGGCCCTGTCCGCCGTCCGGTGGCCGGGCGCCGCGCCCTCACCGGTGCCCGCGACACCGCTGTGGTACGAGGTGGTCGTCCTGGCCGTGGCCGCGCTGCTCGTGGGCCTCAGCTACCACCCGGTGCGGAACATGGTCTCCCGCGGCCAGGTCATGAACCGTTCCTTCGACCCGCTGCACCTGGTCAACACCTACGGGGCCTTCGGCAGCGTCAGCCGGATCCGCTACGAGGTGGTCGTCGAGGGCACGCTGGACGAGGTGCCGCGCGAGGACTCCGACTGGCGGGAGTACGAGTTCAGGGGCAAGCCCGGGGACGTACGGCACTGGCCGCGCCAGTTCGCGCCGTACCACCTGCGCCTGGACTGGCTGATGTGGTTCGCGGCGCTCTCCCCGGCGTACGCGGGGCCGTGGTTCGGCGCGCTGGTGGAGCGGCTCCTGGAGAACGACCGCGCCACCCTGCGGCTGCTGCGCCGCTCGCCCTTCCCGCCCGGCCGGCCGCCGCGCTACGTGCGCGCCCGGCTGTTCCGCTACCGCTACACGACCTGGCAGGAGCTGCGCGCCACCGGGGCCTGCTGGGACCGTACCTATGTGCGGGAGTTCCTGGCGCCGACGCGGCTGGCGGGGACGGCGCGGCACACCTGACGGGGCCCCTTGTCAGACCCGCCCGCTACGGTCGGTGACATGAGAATCACAGGGATTCCCGCCGTACGGCCCCCCTGGCCGGCCGGGGTGAAGCCGGGCCCCGACGCCGGCACCGGCCTCCCGGCGGCCGTCGCCGCCCTGGGCGGGCGGTTCGGGACGAGACCGCGCCGGCCGCTCGCCGGCCCGGTCAGCCGGACGGGCCCGCCTCGTAGACACGGGTGGCCGTGCCCTCGAAGACCGCCGTGCGTTCGCTCTCACCGAGCCCGGCCGTCAGGTCGCGGGCGGTGCTGAGCACGTCGGAGTAGGACGCCGCCAGGGTGCACACGGGCCAGTCCGAGCCGAACATGAGCCGGTGCGGGCCGAAGGCGTCCAGCACCGTGTCCGCGTAGGGGCGCAGGTCGGCGGGGGCCCGGCGGGCGGGGTCCGCCTCCGTGACCATGCCCGACAGCTTGCAGACGGTGTTCGGCACGGCGGCCAGCGCCCGGACGGCGTCCGCCCAGGGCTGTGTGCCGCCCGAGGCGATGGGCGGCTTGCCCAGGTGGTCGAGGACGAAGGTCAGCCCGGGGTGGCGGGCCGCCGCCTCGGCGCAGGCGGGCAGCTGGTGCGGGACGACGACCAGGTCGTAGACGAGGCCCGCCTGCGCCACGGCGGCCAGGCCGCGGCCGACGTCCGGGCGCAGCAGCCAGCGCGGGTCGGGCTCGGACTGGACCTGGTGGCGGACACCCTTGAGGTGGCGGCCGCCGGGCAGGGCGCGCAGGCGGGCCAGTTCGTCGGCGACGTCCGGGCGGGTGAGGTCCGTCCAGCCGACCACGCCCCAGATCAGCGGATGCGCCTCGGCGAGGGACAGGAGCTCCGGGGTCTCCTCGGGCACGGTGACGGTCTGGACGAGGACCGTGCGCTCGACCCCGGCCGCGCGGGCCTGGGGTTCCAGGTCGGGGAGTGTGAAGTTCCGGCGCAGCGGGCTCAGTTCGGGGCCGGTGATCCAGTCCTGGTCGCGTACCGACAGGTCCCAGACGTGGTGGTGGGCGTCCACGGTCACGGCAGCTCCCAGACGACGGGCAGGCCGGCGGCGGCGCCGTCGCGCGAGTAGTCGTGCACGACGTCGAGGAGATCCGCCATCCGGGCCTGCCAGGCCACGTTGACCGGCAGCTTCTCCAGTGCGGCAAGCAGACGGGGGTAGTCCTCGCACTCCAGGAGGTGGAAGAGATCGGTTCCGCTGCGCCAGATCGTCCACGAGGTCGCCCCGGCGGCGCGGATGGCCGTGGTGAGTTCCGGCGGGACCTCGCGGTGGGCGGCCTCGTAGGCGGCGACGCGGTCGGCGCGGACCTTGGTGTGCAGGGCGACTCTCATGACGGCTCCTCGCGGGGCAGCAGGCCCGCCTCGCGCAGTTCCTGCCAGAACGCGGCGGGGACGGGGACGGCGAACTGCTCGGCGCAGTCGCGGACTTCGGCGGCCGAGCGGGCTCCCACCAGGACGCCGGCGACGGCGGGGTGCGCGGCGCAGTAGGAGAGGGCGGCGGCGCGCAGGGTGATGCCGTGGGCGGCGGCGGTCTCCTTGATGCGCAGGGCGCGGTCGAGCAGCGGTCGCGGGGCCCGGGCGTAGTCGTACGTCGCGCCGGGCCCCGGGTCGGCCAGCAGGCCGGAGTTGAAGACGCCGCCGACGACGACCGGGACCCCGCGCTCCAGGGCCGCGGGCAGCAGGTCGGCGAGGGCGCTGTGGTCGAGGAGGGTGTGGCGGCCCGCGCACAGCACCACGTCGACGTCGGTGTCGCGGACGAAGCGGGTGAGCATCGCCGACTGGTTCATGCCCGCGCCGATCGCCCCGACCACGCCCTCGGAGCGCAGCTTCTCCAGCGCCGGGTAGCCCTCGCGGAAGGCCTGCTCGGCGTGGTCGTCGGGGTCGTGCAGGTAGACGACGTCGACCCGGTCCAGGCCGAGGCGGTCCAGACTCGCCTCCAGGCTGCGGCGGACGCCGTCGGCGCTGAAGTCCCAGACGCGGCGGTGGGTGGCGGGCACCGCGAAACCGGCGGCCAGGTCGTCACCGGTGCGGCCGCCGGTGCCGTCGCCTGTGCCGTCGTCCGTGCCGACGGGTTCGAGGAGGCGGCCCACTTTGGTGGAGAGGGTGTACGACGCCCGGGGGCGGCCGCGCAGGGCGGCGCCCAGGCGGCGTTCGGACAGGCCGAGCCCGTAGTGCGGGGCGGTGTCGAAGTAGCGGATCCCCGCCTCCCAGGCGGCGGCCACCGCCTCGTGGGCCGCTTCCTCGGTGACCTCGGTGTACAGGTTGCCGAGGGCGGCGGCGCCGAAGCCGAGGGGTCCGGCCCCGATGCCGCCGCGGCCGAGGGCGGTCACTGTCCCACCGGGCGCAGCCGCAGGCCCTGCATGCCGCCGTCGACGGCGAGGGCCGTGCCGGTGGTGGCACCGGAGTGCGGGCCGGCCAGGTAGGCGATGGCGGCGGCCACCTCGGCCGCGGTCACCAGGCGGCCGGTGGGCTGGCGGGCGCTCAGGGCGGCGCGTTCGGCGGCCGGGTCGGGGGCCGCGTCCAGCAGCCGTCCGACCCAGGGGGTGTCGACGGTGCCCGGGTTGACGCAGTTGACGCGGATGCCCTCGCGGACGTGGTCGGCGGCCATGGCGAGGGTCAGGGAGTACACGGCGCCCTTGGTGGCGCTGTACAGCGCGCGCTGCGGGAGGCCGGCGGTGGCCGCGATCGAGCAGGTGTTGACGATCGCGGCGCGCTCGGAGGCGCGCAGGTGCGGCAGGGCGGCGCGAGCGGTCCGCACCATGCCGAGGACGTTGACGTCGAAGACGCGGCGCCATTCGTCGTCGTCGTTGTCCTCGACGGTGCCCTGGGCGCCGATGCCCGCGTTGTTGACGAGGATGTCCACGCCGCCGAGGGTGCCGGCCGCGGAGGCGACGGCCGTGCGCACCGACGCGTCGTCGCTCACGTCGGCGCGGAAGGCGTGCAGCGGCTCCTCCACGGCCGACGGGTCCAGGTCCAGCACGGCGACCCGGGCGCCCCGCCCGGCGAGGAGAGCGGCGGTGGCCCGGCCGATGCCGGAGGCGCCGCCCGTCACCAGGGCCCTCAGTCCGTCGAAGTCGTTCATGCCGCGTGTCCCTTCCGCCGCTCGTGACGCCTCTGCCGGTCCTGCCCGCCCGGGCCGTCCTGCCCGGGCCGCCTGTCGTTCCCGCCCTGCTCGTCCCGTCCGGCCCGCTGTGCCAGGTCGGCGGCCCAGAAGGTGCCGCCGGGGAAGGTGTAGCGCTCGATGGACCCCGGTCGCAGGGCGGCCGAGAAACCGGGGGCGGCGGGGGCCGTGTAGTGGCCGTCGCGGATCACCACCGGGTCGAGGAAGTGGTCGTGCAGGTGGTCGACGTACTCGATGACGCGGTCCTCGGTGGTGCCGGAGACCGCGACGTAGTCGAACATCGACAGGTGCTGCACCAGTTCGCACAGGCCGACGCCGCCCGCGTGCGGGCAGACGGGGACGCCGTACTTGGCGGCCAGGAGCAGGATCGCGAGGTTCTCGTTGACGCCGCCGACGCGGGCCGCGTCGATCTGGAGCACGTCGAGGGCGCCGGCCTGGAGCATCTGCTTGAACACGACGCGGTTGTGCACGTGTTCGCCGGTGGCGACCTTCACCGGGGCCACCGCCTCGCGGATGGCCGCGTGGGCGAGGACGTCGTCGGGGCTGGTGGGCTCCTCGATCCAGTACGGGTCGAACTCGGCGAGCGCCTTGGTCCAGCGGATCGCCTCGGCCCTGTCCCAGCGCTGGTTGGCGTCGATGGCGATGCGGATGTCCGGTCCCACGACGGCGCGGGCGACCCGGCAGCGGCGTACGTCGTCGTCGAGGTCCGCGCCGACCTTCAGTTTGATCTGGGTGAACCCGTCGGCGACCGCCCGGGCGGCGAGCCGGGTCAGCTTCTCGTCGTCGTAGCCGAGCCAGCCGGGGGACGTGGTGTAGCCGGGGTAGCCGCGCTCCAGGAGGCGGGCGGTGCGCTCGGGCGCGCCCTGCCTGCCGCGGCGCAGGATCTCCAGCGCCTCGCCCGGGGTGAGGGCGTCGGTGATGTAGCGGAAGTCGATCTGCCGCACCAGCCAGTCGGGTTCGGCCTCGGCGAGCAGCCGCCACAGGGGCAGCCCGGCGCGTTTGGCGGCGAGGTCCCACACGGCGTTGACGACGGCGCCGATCGCCATGTGCATCACGCCCTTCTCCGGGCCCAGCCAGCGCAGTTGGCTGTCCCCGATCAGGTCCCGGAAGAGCGAGCCGGGATCGGCGCACACCTCGTCGACGGACCGCCCGACGACGTGGTGGCGCAGCGCGTGGACCGCGGCGACCTGGACGTCGTTGCCCCGCCCGATGGTGAAGGTGAAGCCGTGTCCCTCCGGGCCGCCCGCGGTGTCGGTGCGCAGCACGAGGTAGGCGGCCGAGTAGTCGGGGTCCGGGTTCATCGCGTCGGAGCCGTCCAGCTCGCGCGAGGTGGGGAAACGGATGTCGTAGGTGTCGACCGCGGTGATGCGGGCGGGCGTCGGGGACACGGATGGCCTTTCGTTCGGTGGCGGGGTGACCGGCGTGGTCAGTCCTGGGCGCGGCCCGTGGTGACGCGGGCGATCATGAGGGCGACCAGGATGATCCCGCCGTAGATGGCCTGGATCCAGAACGACGGCACCTGGGCGAGGGTGAGCAGGTTCTGCACCACGCCGAGCAGGAGGACGCCGGTGAGCGCGCCGGACATGGTGCCCCGGCCGCCGTCGAGGCTGATGCCGCCGATGACGGCCGCCGCGAACACGGTGAAGATCATGTTCTGGCCCTGGTTGGCGCTGATCGCACCGACGTAACCGGTCTGCATGATGCCGCCGACGGAGGCGAGGACGCCCGCGACGACGAACACGCCGAGCATGACCCGTTCCACGCGGATGCCGGCGGCGCGGGCCGCGTCCGCGTTGCCGCCGATGGCGTACAGGGCGCGGCCCACGCGGTGGTACTTGAGGACCAGGCCGGTGACGGCGAAGGCGACGGCGGCCAGCCACACCGACATGGGGATGGTCAGGAAGGTGGTGGTGGCCAGGGAGTAGAAGCTGTCGGGCATGCCGAACAGCGTCTTGCCCTTGGTCGCGCCGACCAGCAGGCCGCGCAGCACGATCAGCATGGCCAGCGTCACGATGAACGCGTTGAGCTTGAACTTGACGACCAGGACGCCGTTGAAGGCGCCGACGACCGCGCCCGCCACGAGGACCGCGAGCAGGGCGAGCGGCGCGGCCAGTTCGGTTCCCCAGCCCGACTGGGCCGCGGGCAGGACGAGCAGGGCCCCGACGGCGGGGGCGATGCCCACGACGGATTCCAGGGACAGGTCGAACTTGCCGGTGATCAGCACCAGCGACTCGGCGAGGACCACCATGGCGAGCGCGGCGGAGGAGCCGAGGATGGAGATCAGGTTGCGTTCGGTGAGGAACGAGTCGTTGACGGCCGTGCCGAGCACCATCAGCAGCAACAGGGCGGGCACCAGGGCCAGTTCGCGGGCCCGGCGCAGCAGGACGGTCCGGGCCGGGCCGGCGGCGGCGGTGCGGGGGGACGCGAGCGGCGGGGCGGCTTCGGTGTCAGCCATGGTCCACTCCTTCGATGGAGGCGATCAGCTCGTGGTCGCGCCAGCCCGCGTGGTGTTCGGCGACGATCCGGCCGTGGAAGAGGACGAGGACGCGGTCGCAGCGGCGCAGGTCGTCGAGTTCGTCGGAGACGACGAGCACGGCGGTGCCGTCCTCGCGGGCGCTGTCCATGCGGGCCAGCAGGGACTCCTTGGACTTCACGTCGACGCCGGCGGTGGGGTTGATGAGGACGAGCAGGCGGGGGTCACCGGCGAGGGCGCGGGCCATGACGACCTTCTGCGCGTTGCCGCCGGACAGGTCGGACACCGGCTGTTCGGGGCCTTCGGTGTGGATGCCGAGGCGGTCGATCAGCTCGCGGGCGAAGCCGCGCCGGGCGCCGGTGCCGACGAAGCCGTGGCGGCCGAGGCGGTCCAGGACGCTCAGGGTGGCGTTGTCCCCGACGGTCATGCCGGCCACCAGACCCTGCTCGTGCCGGTCGCGCGGGACGCAGCCGACGCCCGCCGTCAGGGCGGCCCGCACGTCGCCGAACGGCAGGGCGCGGCCGTCGAGCCGGGCGCTGCCGGCGGTGGGGGTGTGCAGTCCGGCGAAGGACTCGGCCAGTTCGACCTTGCCGCTGCCGCTGGAGCCCGCCAGTCCCACCACCTCGCCGCCGCGCACGGTCAGGTCGATGTCCTGGTACGCCCCCGAGCCGAGCCCGTGCGCCTCCAGGACCACGGGGGCGTGGGCGGCGACGGGCGCACGCCCGAGGCCGCTCTCGGTGACCGATTCACCCGCCATGGCCTCCACCAGGGCGGCCCTGGGCAGGTCGGCGACGGGGGCGGTGGTGATCCAGCGGGCGTCGCGCAGCACGGTGACGGTCTGGCAGACCTCGTACACCTCCTGGAGGTGGTGGGAGATGAACAGGAAGGTGACGCCGGAGTCCTGCAGGGCGCGCATGCGGGTGAACAGCCGCTCGATCTCGCGGTTGTCGAGCTGGGCGGTGGGTTCGTCCAGGACGATGAACCGCGCGCCGAAGCTCAGCGCCCGCGCGATCTCGACCATCTGCCGGTCCTCGACCTTGAGTTCCGAGGTGCGGGCGCCGGGGTCGACGCGCACGTCCCAGGTGGCGAGCAGGCCGGCGGCCTCCTCGCGCAGCCGCCGCCAGCTGATGAGCCCTCCGCGGCCGGTCGGCTGCCGGTTGATGAAGAGGTTCTCGGCGACGGTGAGTTCGGGGACGACGGTCGGCTTCTGGTAGACGCAGGCGACCTTGCGGCGCCAGGCGTCGCGGTCGGTGAGCGGGGGCGCGCTCACGCCGTCGAAGCGGACCTCGCCCTCGTCGGGGGCCTGGAGGCCGGTGAGCAGGGTGACGAGGGTGGACTTGCCGGCGCCGTTGCGGCCGACCAGGGCGTGGGACTCGCCGGACCGTACGGTGAGCCGGCCGTCGGCCAGGGCGACGGTGGCACCGTAGCGTTTGGTGACGCCCCGCGCCTCCACCAGCGGAGCGGTCTCGGTGGGGCTCATCGGACCGTGTTGCCCCACAGCCCGGGGTCGTCGACGTTGTCCTTGGTGACCAGGGGCGCGGGCAGCTGGTCCTCCAGGGTGCCGTTGGGCAGCTTCACGATGGTGGAGCCGTGGTCGGTCGGGCCCGGCGTGAACGTCCTGCCCTGCATGGCCGCCTTGACGTAGTACATGCCGTACTTGGCGTAGGCGTCGGCCGGCTGCGAGACGGTGGCGTCGATCTCGCCCTTGCGGATGGCGTCGAACTCCTGCGGGATGCCGTCGTTGGAGACGATCGCGATGTGCCCGGCCGTCCCGGCCTTCTTCAGCATGTTCTTGGACTTCAGGGTCTGCAGGGTGGGTGCGAGGTAGACGCCGCCGGCCTGCAGGTAGATGCCCTTGAGGTCGGGGTCGGCGTTCAGGAGCGTGTCGAGTTTGGCGGCGGCGGTGTCGGACTCCCACTTGGCGGGGATCTCCAGGACCTTCAGCCGGGGGAAGCTCTTCTTCACGCAGGCGCGGAACGCCTCCGAGCGCTCGCGGCCGTTGACGGAGGCGAGGTCGCCCATGATCTGCACGACCTTGCCCGAGCCGATGTGCGCGCCGAGGTACCGGCAGGCCTTCTCGCCGTAGGCGACGTTGTCCGCGCGCACGACCATGGCGACCTTGCCCTTGTCGGGCGCCACGTCGACGGCGACCACGGGCACGCCCTTGCGTTCGGCCTGGTCGAGGCCGGCCTGGATGGCGGCGCTGTCCAGCGGGGCCACGACCAGGCCCTTGACGCCCTGGTTCAGCTCGTTGGTGACGTCGGTGATCTGCTGCGAGGGGTCGCTGTTGGAGTTGACCGTCTTCAGCGCGTCGACGCCTTGGGACCTGGCCATCTTGGGCACGTAGTCGTTGTACGACTGCCAGAACGGCGAGGTCAGCAGGGGGAGGATCACTCCGACCTTGCCGCTGCCGTCGCCCTTGGCCCCGGTGGCGGCGGTGTCCTTGGTGCTGCCGCAGGCCGTGAGCGCCAGGGCGCCGCAGGCGGCCGCGGCCGTCGCGCGCACCGCCCAGCCCAAGGGCCGCCCCTCGCTGCGCCGCCTGCCGGGCCGCCGCCTGCCTTGCCGTCCGTTCCGCACTTCTGTGCCGGCCATCTGTCGGCTCCTCATCGAGCGAGATCGAGCAGTTGCCCGCATACTTATCAGACCACTTGGCGCGCACAACACCCTCCGGAGCCAGGTTTTCGCGTTGCTCGGCCGTAGTGGTAGGACCACCTCGGTGATTAGACTGCGGCGCACGGCGACAGGAGGAGTGGCGTGGACGAGATGCCGACCGGCCCGGCAGGGCAGACGGAGACGGAGAGCGCCGTGAGTGCCTCACCCGCCGGTGCCGGGCCGAAGGGCACGGTGACGCAGCGCGCCATCGACCAGGTCAAGGCGATGATCGCGGAGGGCCGGCTGGAGCCCGGCCAGCGGCTGCCCACCGAACGTGACCTGGCGGCCGGGCTGGGCATCTCCCGCAGTTCGATGCGCGAGGCGATCCGCGCGCTCACCGTGCTCGGGGTGCTGGAGGCCCGGCACGGCTCCGGGATCTACGTGACCCAGCTGGAGGCCGGGGACCTGCTGGAGACGTTCGGTGTCGTCGCCGACCTGACCCGCGGCCCGCGCCTGGTCGAACTGCTGGAGGTGCGCCGGGTCCTGGAGTCGACGGCGACCGCGCTGGCGGCGGCCCGGATCACCCCGGAGCGGCTGGCCGAGGTCGAGAAGCACCTGAAGGCGATGAACGCCACCGACGACCCGGAGGAGATCCTCGCCCACGACCTCGCCTTCCACCGGGAGATCGCGGGGGCGGCGGGCAACGAGACGATGGCCGCGATCCTGGACGGCCTGTCCTCGCGCACCTTCCGCGCCCGGGTCTGGCGCGGCTACCAGGAGGAGGGCGCCTTCGCCCGCACCCGCCGCGAACACGCCGCGATCTTCCGGGCGTTGACCGCCCACGACCCGGAAGCGGCCCGCGCGGCGGCGGCGGCCCACGTCGGCGAGGTCGAGGAATGGCTGCGCACACAGATGGGCCGGTAGGGGCCGCGGCCGGGGGGAGCGGGAGGGTCGCGTCCGCACGCGGAACACCGCAGGGCGGCCCGGCGAGCGATCGCCGGGCCGCCCCGCGCGACAGGCTCAGGCGCGCCGCAGGCGCAGCGTCACCAGCTCGAAGGGGCGCAGCCGTACGGCGATCCGCTCGCCGTCGCGCGCCACGGGCGCCGCGTCGGCCAGGGGCCGCTCCAGCAGGTCCGTGACCGTCGCGCCGGCGACCTCGAACCCGGCCGTCAGCGTGGCGCGGGCCCGGCCGCCGTGGGCCTCGTGGAAGCGGACGACCACGTCACCGCTGCCGTCGTCGGCCAGCTTCACCGCGGTCACCACGACCGCGTCGTCGTCGACGCTCACCAGCGGCGCCACCTCGCCGGCACCCGTCAGCCGCCGCTCGGGGACGTTGATCCGCCAGCCCTCGCGCACCGCGTCGGAGATCTGCGCGCCGGGCACCAGGGCGTGCCGGAAGCGGTGGACGCCCTGGTCGGTCTCCGGGTCGGGGAAGCGCGGCGCGCGCAGCAGCGACACGCGGACGGTGGTGGTCGTGCCCAGGTCGCCGTCGGTGCGGACGGCGCGGGTCACGTCATGTCCGTACGTCGAGTCGTTGACGAGCGCGACGCCCCAGCCGGGCTCGGCGACGTGCACGAACCGGTGGTTGCAGGCCTCGAACTTGGCCGCCTCCCACGAGGTGTTGGTGTGGGTGGGCCGGTGGAAGTGCCCGAACTGCGTCTCCGACGCGTACCGTTCGGCGTGCACGTCCAGCGGGAAGGCCAGCTTGAGGAACTTCTCCGTCTCGTGCCAGTCGACCTCCGTGTCCACGACCAGCCGCTGCTCGCCCGCCGCCAGCGACAGGACCTGGGTGACGCGGGAGGAGCCGAAGGAGCGCACGATCCGCACCGAGGTGCCGTCCTCGCCGGCCGTGACCGAGTCCGCGTCCGTCAGGTCGGTGACGGTGTTGCGGTAGAACTCGTCGACGTCCCAGGCGTCCCACATGTTGGGGAAGTCGGGGTGCAGCTGGAGGAGGTTCGCGGCCCGGCCGGGGGCGACGGCCTCGCGGTCGGCCGCGATGTCGTAGGCCGAGACGACCAGACCGCGTCCGTCGATCTCGACGCGCAGCAGCCCGTTGTCCAGGACGTGGCCGCCGCCCGCGCGCGGGGTGAGCCGGGTCGTGCCCCGGACGGCCGGGGCGGCGGCGCCGCCCGCCGGGACACCGGCACGGGTGTGCGGGGCCGCGTTGAAGACGAGCGGTGTGCCGCCCTCGCCCGCCAGCGCCCGCTGCGCGCCGTCGATGATCCGGTCCAGCTCGGCGGCGACCCGCTCGTAGGTCGCGCGGGCCTCGCGGTGCACCCAGGCGATGGACGAGCCGGGCAGGATGTCGTGGAACTGGTGCAGCAGCACCGTCTTCCAGATCCGGTCCAGGTCCTCGTACGGGTAGGGGAACCCGGCACGCACGGCCGCCGTCGCCGCCCACAGCTCCGCCTCGCGCAGCAGGTGCTCGCTGCGCCGGTTGCCCTGCTTTGTCTTGGCCTGGCTGGTCAGCGTGGCGCGGTGCAGCTCCAGGTACAGCTCGCCGACCCAGACGGGCGGTTCGGGGTACTCGGCCTCGGCCTTGTCGAAGAAGGCCTCGGGGGTCTCCCACACGACCTGCGCGGAGCCTTCGAGGTCGCGCAGCCGGGCGGCCTTGGCCACCATCTCGCGGGTGGTGCCGCCGCCGCCGTCGCCCCAGCCGGTGGGCGCCAGCGAGTGCCGGGCGACGCCCTTGTCCTTGAAGTTGCGGGCCGCGTGCGCGATCTCGCTGCCCTTCATGGAGCAGTTGTAGGTGTCGACGGGCGGGAAGTGCGTGAAGATGCGGGTGCCGTCGATGCCTTCCCACTGGAAGGTGTGGTGCGGGAACTTGTTCGTCTGCGACCAGGAGATCTTCTGCGTCAGCAGCCGCTTGGAGCCGGCCGCCTTGATGATCTGCGGCAGGCCCGCGGCGAAGCCGAAGGTGTCGGGCAGCCAGGCCTCGTCGTTCTCGACGCCGAACTCGTCGAGGAAGAACCGCTTGCCGTGCACGAACTGGCGGGCCATGGCCTCCGAGCCGGGCATGTTGGTGTCGGACTCCACCCACATGCCGCCGGCCGGCACGAACCGCCCGTCCGCCACGGCCTTCTTCACCCGCGCCCACACCTCGGGCCGGTGCTCCTTGATCCACGCCCACTGCTGCGCCTGGGACATGGCGAAGACGAAGTCGGGCTCGTCCTCCAGCAGGGCGGTCATGTTGGACGTCGTACGGGCCACCTTGCGCACGGTCTCGCGCAGCGGCCACAGCCAGGCGGAGTCGATGTGCGCGTGCCCGACCGCGCTGATGCGGTGCGCGGAGGGCACGGCGGGCGCGGCCAGCACGCCGGTGAGCTGGGCGCGGGCCCGCTCGGCGGTGCCGTTGACGTCCTGGAGGTCCACCAGGTCCAGCGCCCGGTCCACGGCGCGCAGGATCTCGTAGCGGCGTGGGGAGTCGGCGGGCAGCTCGGCCATCAGCTCGCCGAGCACCTCCAGGTCGATGACGAGCTGCCAGACCGTCTCGTCGAAGACCGCGAGGTCCATGCGGGTCAGCGTGTACTGCGGGTCGCTGCCCGCGGTCTCCTTGTCGCCGAGCCGGGTGGGCAGGAAGGGGTGGTAGTCGAGGATGACGGGGTTGGAGGCGGCCTCGATGTGCAGGCGCACCTCCTCGCCGCCCTCGACGGGGGCGCCGATCCTGACCCACTGGTTGCGCGGGTTGAGGCCCTTCACGGGGGTGCCGTCGGGCCGGTAGACCAGGCCCTCGCACTGGAAGCCGGGCATGTTCTCGTCGAAGCCGAGGTCGAGCAGGGCCTCGACGGTCCTCCCGGCCCACGCCTGTGGCACGGTACCGGTCACCCGGAACCAGCTGGTGCCCCACGGAGCACCCCAGCGGGCGCCCGCCTCGATCGGCTCGGGCGCGGCGGCCAGTCCCTCGGCCACCGGCACGGGCTCCCCGGGCGCGTGCCACACGGCCACGTCCAGCGGGACGGACTCGGGGTACACGGCGGGGCGGATGCGCTCGTCGAGAACGCGCTTGAGGCGGGCTTCGACCAGGCTGCGGTCGTCATGCATGCGGGATGCTCCGTAGGTCGTACGTCAGCGGGTGGATCGGCGGGTGGTTACCAGGGGTGGGTGACGGTGGCGGCGGCCGAGGAGGTGTACAGCTCCCCCACCGCCCGTACCTCGAACCGTACGGCCCGCTCGCCCGGGGCGGGCGTGAGGCCGGTGACGAAGTGGGCGCGCTGGCCGGTGGCGCCGAGGAAGCGGCGTCGGCCGCCGGGCAGCACGCGGTGCACGGTGTAGTGGCGGACCGTGCCCGGCGCCCGGTGGTGCCAGGCGAGGCGGAGGTCGCCGCCCGCGGCGGCGGTGACGCGGACCTTGCCGGGGGCGGCCGGGGTGGTGGCCTTGTCGCGGACGGCGAGGGCGCCGAGCCGCCAGCGCACCGGGCCGCCGCCGGTGGCGGTGAGCCGGACACCGAGGGCGTGCACGGTGCCGGACAGGCCGGTGAGCCGTACGGCCGTGGTCCGCCAGCCGCCGTCGCCGGTCCCGGCCGGCAGCGGGAGGTACGTGTACGGCGGCGCCGATCCCGCCGCGCCCGGCTCGGCGGTCGCCACGGCCAGCTCGACGCGTACGTCGCCCGCGTCCGCGCGGTGGGTGATCTCGACGACGGTGTGGCGGCCGAGCGGCAGCCGGGTCGCGTACAGGTCGAGGACGGCGGGCCGGTCGAGCGCGCCGTCCACCAGGACGCTGCTGCCGCCGTGCCAGGCGTCCGCGAAGTCGAAGGAGACGGCGGGCCGCTGCCCGTCGGTGCGCACGCTCCAGCGGCGGGAGGGCAGCCGGTCCTGGAGGCCGAGGTGGTTCCAGGGGGTGTCGGAGGTGATCTCGCCCCGCTCGTACCAGCGCAGTCCGTGCCCGGTGTTGAAGACGCTCGCGAACGGCAGCGCGGTCACCGTGGACCGGTCGGCCACGGACACGGCGGGCGCCCGCCAGGTGTCGGCGGGGTCGGGCCGGGACGGGTCGAGGGAGCGGCCGGTCCAGAACCGGTCGTCGGCGGCGTGGAACTGCTCCGGGGTGTGCCCGGCGGGCAGGTGGTTGCGGGTCCACTCGGGGCGGTAGAGGCCGAGGGAGGTGGTGTGCGCGGCGCCGGTGGGCACGATGGCGTCCCAGTCCACGGAGGTGTCCGAGCCGCCCGACTCCACGTCGACGCCGGCCCACAGCTCGTAGCGGCTGCGGCCGAGCTGCTCGGCCCCGCGTCCGGAGGAGGCGAGCGAGTCCGGGCTCCAGCGGAAGTCGACGAACATGTCGTCGGCGGCCTGGAACAGCGGCTGGTTCCGCTCGTCGAGCGCGCCCTGCCAGCTCACCGACCCGTCCACCGTCATCGCGTCGTACCAGGTGACCCGCTGGCCCGCGGCGGCGGCGAGCCGTCTCAGCTCGGTCACGAAGCCGAGCATGGCGGCACCGAGCGCGCTGTCGCCGCCGCCGGTCTCGGCGTTGACGAACCAGCCGTCGAAACCGTACGCCGCCGCGACCGCGACGAGCTGGGAGGCGAGCGGATAGTGGCCGGCCGCGTCCTTCTGGACCAGGTCGCGGGTCCACTGGAGCTGTCCGCCGTAGGCGGCCGGCGGCAGGAAGACGTTGCCGAGGACGGGGACGCCGTGCCGGTGGGCGGCGTCCACGATCGGCGCGTTGGGGGCGAGGATCAGGCCCTCGCCGGACGAGCCGCCCCAGAAGACCAGCTCGTCCAGGTACGCCCAGTGGGTGAGGGCGTAGTAGTCGGCGGTGGCCGAGCCCTGGGAGGGGTTGCCCGCGGTGGGTCCGAAGGAGACCAGGGACTGGATCCGGGCTTGTCCGCCGCGGGCGGTGGTGTTCGCCGGTACGGGGGTGAAGCGGGGGGCGAGCGGGACGGAGGCCGCGTTGAAGGCGAGGTCGGTGTCGGTGGCGGCGCGCCAGGACTTCAGGCTGCGCCAGGTGATGCCGGCGCCCGGGCTGCCGGCGGGCAGCGAGTCGGGGTACCAGTAGGAGGCGTACGGCTGGAGGGACGCGGCGGCACCGGTGTGCGGCGCGGCCGCGGCGGCCTGGGCGGTCGGTGCGGTCAGCGCGGGCAGGAACGCGGAGGCCGCGCCGGCCAGCAGGACGGTGCGCCGGGCGGGACGGCCGGTGCGCCGGACGGGGGGTGTGCTCACGAGCGGGTGCCTCCTGGTGGGTTGGGGAGTACCTGGTCGGGCGTGACGACCTGCGTGATGCCGCGGGCGGCCAGGTGGTCCCGGTCGGCCGCGCGGGTGTCGAGGACGGTGGCGGGGCGGGCGCCGTCGGCGGTGAGCCGGAAGAACGCCTCGAACACGTCACCGCCGGGCGCGCAGCGGGAGCGGGACGCCGGGTCGGCGGGGACGGTGAGCGCGGTGGTGCGCGGGGCCGGGGCGTAGGTGTGCTCGCGGGCGGCGCGGGCGAGGGCGCGGGCGATGTCCTTGGGACGGCGGTCGTTGGTGAGCAGGCCGAGGCTGTACTCGAGTTCGGGGAAGTCGGCCAGCTCGCGGGAGACGTCGTGGGAGCACCACCAGGTGATGCCCCACAGGTCGGGGCAGTCCAGCGCGTTGGCGACGGTGGCCTCGGTGAAGGCGGCGGCGTGCTCGGCGGGGATCAGCGGGGCGGGGGCGCCGACCTCCTGGAGCCAGACCGGGCGGTGCGCGTCGCCGGCCCAGGCCTTGCTGAGTTCGATCAGGTAGGCGGCGTGGTGCTCGGTGGGCACGGAGGTGCGGCCGTGGCGCTGGGCGGTGCCGTTGAAGACCCAGGAGTGGACGGCGGTGAGGGCGCCGTGCCGGGCGGCCTGGGCCGGGGTGAACGGCATGTCGTCCTGGTACCAGGTGGCGTCGTACTCGGCGTGCAGGTGCAGCTTGCCGGGGGCGCCCTTCTCGCAGGTGGCGAGCATGCGCTCCAGCCAGGCGTCGATCTGCTCGGCGGTGGCCCGGTCGGGGTCGGGGTGGGGCCCGGCGGAGAACTGGTTGACCTCGTTGCCCAGCGTCATGCCGAGGAAGTTGGGGCGGTCGGCGAGGGCCTCGGCGAGGGTGCGCAGGTAGGCGGCCTGGCCGTCGAGGATCTCGGGGTCGGTGAAGAGGTTGCGGCGGTGCCAGGTGCGGGTCCAGGCGGGCAGGAAGTCGAAGCTGGACAGGTGTCCTTGCAGACCGTCCACGTTGACGTCGAGCCCGCGTTCGCCGGCCGCGTCGACGAGCCGGACCAGCTGTTCCACGGCGCGGGGGCGGATCAGGGCGCGGTCGGGCTGGAAGTAGGGCCACAGCGGGAAGACGCGGATGTGGTCCAGGCCGAGCGCGGCGATGGAGTCCAGGTCGGCGCGTACGGCGTCGAGGTCGAAGTCGAGCCAGTGGTGGAACCACCCCTGGCTCGGGGTGTAGTTGACGCCGAAGCGCACGGCAGAAGGCATGCGGGGGTCCTTGCGGGTGGGGGTGCGGTGTTCAGGCCGGGGAACTGCGGTGGCACGGGGCCGGGGGCGGCCCCCGGTGGGGGGCCGTGCCCGTCAGCCCTTGACGGCGCCCTCGCCGACCCCGCGGAAGAAGTAGCGCTGGAGGCAGGCGAAGAGGGCGATCAGCGGCGCCACGGCGATGACGGTGCCCGCGGCGACGAGCCGTTCGTCGTTGGCGAAGGTGCCGTGCAGGTAGTTGAGGCCGATGGTCAGGGTGAACCTGGACGGGTCGCTGAGCACGATCAGCGGCCACAGGAAGTCGTCCCAGGCGCCCATGAAGGCGAAGATCGCGACGACGGCGAGGGTGCCCTTCACCGACGGCAGCGCGATCCGCAGGAACCGCTGCCAGACGTTGGCGCCGTCGACGTAGGCGGCCTCCTCGATCTCGTAGGGCAGGTTGAGGAAGGCGTTGCGCATCAGCAGCACGTTCAGGGAGGCGATGGCCCCGGGCAGCAGGACGCCGATGAGCGTGTTGTTCAGGCCCAGTTCCCGCATGGTCGTGAACTGGGCGATGATGATGCCCTCGGCGGGCACCAGCATGGCCAGCACGAAGACGAGGGTGGCCACCCTGCGGCCGCGGTAGCGCAGCCGGGCCAGGGCGTAGCCGGCGAGGGCGGAGCCGACGCAGTTGGTGACGACGTTGGCGGCGGCGACCTTGAGGGAGTTGAAGGCGTAGTCCCACACCGGGATCGTGTCGGCGACCCGCTCGTAGTTGTGCAGGGTGGGGTGGCCGGGCAGGAACTTCGGCGGGGAGCTGAAGATGTCCTCGGTGGGGCCCTTGAGCGAGGTGGACAGCTGCCACACGAACGGGCCGACGGTCAGGGCGAGGACAGCGAGCAGCAGCACGTAGCGCAGGACGAGTTCCCACACCCGGTGGCGGCGGCCGTTATCGTCGGTGAAGCGGGGCTTGCGCGGGCGCGCCGGGGTCTTGCGGGCCGGGGTCTCGACGGTGCTCACGCGTCCTCCTTCCGGTCCGCGCGCAGGACGAGCAGCATGAGGATCACGGTGATGACGAAGACGACCAGGGAGATGGCGGAGGCGTAGCCGACACGGCCGGTCAGGCCGGTGCCGGTGCGCTGGATGAGCATCACGAGGGTGGTGTCCTCGCCGGCCGGGCCGCCGCTGGGACCGGCCATCAGGTACACCTCGGAGAACACCTTGAAGGCGGCGACCGAGGAGAGCGCGGCGACCAGGACCATGGTGGAGCGCACGGCGGGCACGGTGACGGTGAAGAAGCGGCGCACCGCGCCCGCGCCGTCCACGGCGGCGGCCTCGTGCAGTTCGCGGGGCACGTTGGCGAGCGCCGCGAGGTAGACGATCATGTAGTAGCCGAGGCCCTTCCAGACCGTGACGGCCATGGCGCTGACCAGCAGCAGCCACTGGTCGCTGAGGAAGCCGACCTTGCCCAGCCCGACCGTCTCCAGGAGCGAGTTCACCAGGCCGCGCTCGTCCAGCATCCACACCCAGATCAGGCCGACCACGACGATCGAGGCGACGACCGGGGTGTAGAAGGCGGACCGGAAGAAGGTGATGCCCGGGATGTTCTTCTGCACCAACATGGCGAGCAGCAGCGGAAGGATCACCAGCGCCGGGACGACGCCGGCCATGTACAGCGTGCTGTTGCGCAGGCCGATCCAGAAGGCGTCGTCGTGCAGCAGCTCGCGGAAGTTGGCGAGGCCGACGAAGTGGCCCGGGAGCAGGGTGCGGCGGTCGGTGAAGGCGTTGATCACCGTGGAGACGAACGGGTACAGGATGAAGGCGCCGGTGACCAGCAGTCCGGGGGCGGCGAACAGCCAGGGACTGGTGGGGAGCTGGCGTCGTACCCGGGTCGCCGGGCGGCCCGTGGCGCGGCGGCCGGGGCGCCCGTCCGGGCGCGCGGCGGGCGCCCGGGAGACGGTCGAGGTGGACATGGTGCGTTATCCCTGCTGCTTCAGAAGCTGGTCACAGGCCTTGACAGCGTTGTCGAGGGCGTCCTTGGGGCTCTGCTTGCCCTGGAGCGCCTTGGCGACCTCGTTGCGCAGCGCGGTCTTCATCTGGTCGCTGAACTGCACGGGCGTGTAGTTGACCGCGGTCTTCAGGGACTTGGCGGCGGCGACGCGGACGCGGGTCTCGTCGGTGCCGTCCTCCTTGGTGAAGTACGGGTCGTTCAGCGAGCCGGCGGTGCTCGGGAAGATGGCGACCTTCTTGGCGAACGACATCTGGTGCTCGGCGTCGGTGACGAAGTGCGCGAAGGCGACCGCGGTGGGCGTGTTCTTGGTCTTCGCGTTCACCATCAGGCCCTGGACGTACATGTTGACGTGGCCGGTGCTGGTGATCTGGTCGGTGATGCCGATGTTCTTGTACAGGTTCGGCGCCTGCTTCTTGAAGTTGTCCAGGTCCAGGGCGCTGCCCGGGTTCATGGCCACGGCGCCGGTGAGGAACTTCTTGCCGGTCGACTCGGGGGTGGCGGTCAGCGCCTGCGGGTCGAGGGCCTTGGCGTCGTACAACTGCTTGTACTTGGTGAGGAGTTCGACGCCCTTGGCGTCGTTGAAGGCGAAGCCGGTGCCTTCCTTGTTCGTCAGGGTCGAGCCGTAGCGGCCGAAGTCCTCGATGGTGGGCACGTTGGCGAGGGTGGCGACCTTGCCGCCGGACTTCTGCGCCAGTTGGAGGGCGTCCGTGAAGAGTTCGTCGTACGTCTTGGGCGGCTTGTTGGCGTCCAGGCCGGCCTGCTTGAAGAGCGTCTTGTTGTAGAACAGCGGGCCGGTGTTCAGGTACCAGGGGAAGGCGTACGTGCCGGGCAGGCCGGGGACCTGGTGGCTGGCCCAGGCGCCGGGCAGGTACTCGCCCTTGTACTTGGCGGCTGCCTTGTCGAGGTCCATGGCGAGGCCCGCCTTGGCGAGCGGGGCGACCAGGTCCGGGGCGACGTTGACGACGTCGGGCAGGGTGCCGCCGGCCGCGTCCGCGCTGATCTTGTCGGGGTAGCCCTCGGCGGGCTGGTCGACCCACTTGACGTGCGTGCCCGGGTACTTCTTCTCGAAGTCGCCGATGACGCCCTCGAAGTAGTCCTTGAAGTTGGCGCGCAGGTTCCAGGTCTGGAAGGTGATGTCGCCCTCGACCTTGCCCGAGGCGTCCGTCGAACCGGCGTCGTCCCCGCCGGAGCCACAGGCGCTCAACGGCAGGACGAGGGCGGTGATGGCTGCGGCGGCGAGTGCTCTGCGGGATATGGGCACGGTGACACGGCTCCCTTGCGGCGTCTACGGCGGGTGTCGGCAGTGACGATGCATGCCGAGTTCATGAAAAGTCAATGGATTCGGCCCTGCTAATGCAACCTCGGCCACATTAGTGCAGGTCAGTGGCGTATGGGAAGGGACTTGCCAGCGATGACTAATGCGCTTTAGGGTGCTTCCACTCAAGCGCTTTAGCGATCACCGCTGGGAAATGAGGGGGACCATGCCGGCCAAGCGCTCCCCGGCGCGCCGTCCGACGATGAAGGACATCGCGCGCCGCGCCGGTGTCTCGGAGAGCGCCGTCTCCTTCGCGCTCAACGGCCGGCCCGGCGTCTCCGAGGTCACCCGCGACCGGGTCCGCCGCGTCGCCGAGCAACTGGGCTGGCGGCCCAGCACGGCGGCCCGCGCGCTGTCCGGGGAGGGCGTCGCCACCATCGGCTTCGTGCTGGCCCGGCCCGCGGACACGCTGGGCGTGGACTCCTTCTTCCTGCAACTGGTCTCCGGCATCCAGGAAGTGCTGGCCGAACGCCATCTCGGGCTGCTCTTCCAGGTGGTGGAGGACGTGCCCGACGAGTGCGACGTGTACCGCAGGTGGTGGGCCGAGCACCGGGTCGACGGCGTGCTCGTCGTGGACCCGCGCACCGACGACCCGCGCCCCGACCTGCTCGACGGACTGGGCCTGCCCGCCGTGGTGATCGGCGGCGCCCCCGACGAGCGGCACCCCGGCCTGTCCACGGTGTGGGCGGACGACGCGGGCGCGATGGCCTCGGTGGTGGACGGGCTGTACGGGCTGGGGCACCGGCGGATCACGCACATCGCGGGCCTGTCCGGCCTCGCCCACACCGAACGCCGGATCCGGACGCTGCGGGCCGAGGCCGAGCGGCGCGGGCTGACCGGTGTGCAGTCGGTGACCACCGACTACTCGGACGCCGAGGGCGCCGCGGTCACCCGCCGGGTGCTCGGCTCCCCCGCTCCCCCGACGGCGCTGATCTACGACAACGACGTGATGGCCCTGGCCGGCGTGGCCGCGGCGGGCGAACTCGGCTTCTCCGTCCCGGCGGACGTGTCGGTGGTGTCCTGGGAGGACTCGGCCCTGTGCCGCATGGTCAGGCCGTGGCTGTCCGCCCTGTCCCGCGACAGCATGGAGTTCGGCCGCACGGCGGCCCGGGAACTGACCGCCCTGCTGGACGGCGGCCCGGCCCGCACGGTACGGGTCCCGGTGCCCCGGCTGATCGAACGGGAGAGCACGGGGGCGGCGCGGGACGCCTGAACGGCGTGAGAGCCGCGGACAGCAGGGGGTTCCGGTCAACGGGCGGTGTCCGGTGCGTGCGATCGCAAGGCGCCGGAAGGTCCTTGTGACGCGGCTGCCAGGGCCTTGTGGCAACGCCCGGAGCGTGCGTGCCGGGCCTCGCGAGCCGGGCGCCCCTCCTGTCCGCGGCTCTCAGCGCAACGGCGTCCGCCGAGGGGCGCCGGCCGAGCGGCCGGTCCGGGGGCCGGGGCCGCAGCGGTGCGGGGCCGGCCCGGTGAGCCTCCCTCCCGGTCAGCGGCGCGGCGCCAGGTGCAGCAGCGGGGCGCCCGCCGGGAACAGGTACTTCGCGGCCAGCACGGGCCGGCCGGACACGGCGACGGTCTGGGTGACCAGGAGTGCCGGGGTCTCCGGCGGACACGAGGTGGCCGCTCCGCGCTCCTTGCCGAGCATGGTGGCGCCCAGGGTGCTGCGGGCCGTCATCGAGGCGGGCCCGACGGCGAGGAAGGCCGCGAGCATGGTGGTCGCCGGTCCTTCGGGCGCGGCATCGAACACGGTGGCCAGAGCCGGGTCGACGGCTTCGAGGTCCGTGCGGTCGGCCGCCCATTCGTGCGCGAAGCACGCCGCGGCGCCGTCGACGTCGACGACCGTCTCCCAGAAGCAGGCCCGCGCCGAGGGCGCCAGGCGCAGGTGGTAGCCGGAGAAGTCGGTGGGCTCCTCCAGGTCGGTGCCGAGCCGCCGGCAGCGCACGGCGCCGGGACCGAGCAGCTCCTCCACGGGCAGCAGCCGCTCCAGACCGGGCGCGGGAGGCAGTTGGTTCACGGTGCTGCCGGAGCCCTGGCGGCGGGTGATGACCCCGTCCTCCTGGAGCAGGATGAGCACCTCGCGCAGCGCCGGGCGGCTGACGTTCCCGGTCTCCTCCGGCGCCGACGCCACGCTGCGCGGTGCCGTCGACGCCGACGCGAGTTTCGTGCACGGCGACGACGGCCTGGGCGGCGTACGCCTGCCCGCGCCCGCCGCCGCGCCCGACCCCCGGCACGCCGTGGACCTCATCATCGACACCGCCCGGGAGGCCGGCGGGGACCTGCACATCCTCGCCACCGCCCCGCTGACCAATCTGGCGCTGGCCCTGCGCAAGGAGCCCCGGCTGCCGGAACTGGTCCCGCACGTCACGGTGATGGGGGGCGCCGTGCACCACCCCGGCACCATCGGCGCGGTCGCCGAGGCCAACATCGGCCACGACCCCGAGGCCGCCGCACTGGTGCTCGCGGCGGGCTGGGACCTCACCCTCGTCCCGCTCGACGTGACCATGCGGGAGAACCTCACCGAGGCGCACCGGCAGCGGCTGCTCGCCGCGGGGACACCGGTGAGCACGCTCGCCGGTGAGATCCTCGACTTCTACTTCGCCTTCCACGAGCGGACGGCGCTGCCCTTCCGGGGCTCCGCCTGCCACGACCCGCTCGCGGCCGGCATCGCGGTCGGCGAGGTCGTCCCGCGCCTCGCGCCCCGGGTGCACGTCACCGTCGACACCGCCGACGGCGCGGCCCGCGGCGCCCTGGTCGCGGACACCCGCGGCCTGTACCGGGGCTACCCCGAACAGCCCGGCGCGGG
The DNA here is from genome assembly GCF_040703815.1 of Streptomyces sp. NPDC006743. NCBI lineage: Bacteria > Bacillati > Actinomycetota > Actinomycetes > Kitasatosporales > Streptomycetaceae > Streptomyces > Streptomyces sp. NPDC006743. The sequence goes on from NZ_JBEYJA010000007.1 coordinate 153,904, forward strand.
CGCCGTCGTCGTCCTGGAGACCGACAGCACCTTCCCCGGCCTCCTCGTCGAGCGGCTGTGCCAGGTCCGGAAGTGAGACGGCGCGATGACCACTGACCTCACCACCCGGCCGGCGAGGACGGCGGTCGGGACGGCGGCACTGATGACGGCGCTGCTCGCCGCGTGCACCGCCTTCCAGCTCAACGCCAGCATGCTCAGCCCGGCCCTGGTCACCATGGCCCGGGAGCTGCACACCGGCGAGGCGGACACCGGTCTGTCGCAGACCGTGTTCTTCACCGCGTCCGCGATGTTCTCGCTGTTCCTGCCCCGGTTCAACGACATCGTGGGCCGCAAGCGCGTGCTGCTGTGGATGCTGGTGCTCATGGCGGCGGGGACCGTGCTCGCCGCGCTGGCCCCGGACATCGCGGTCCTCGACGTCGCGCGGGCCGTGCAGGGCGCCTGCGGGCCCGTCGTGCAGATCTCCCTGCTGATGCTGCGCTCGGAGGTCACCGACCCCAAGCGGTTCGGCACGCTGATGGGCGTGGTCGCGGCGGTCAACGGCGGCATCGCCGGGGTGGACGCGCTGGCGGGCGGCTGGCTCGCCGGTGCGTACGGCTTCCGCAGCGTCTTCTGGGTGATCGCGGTGGTCGCCGTCCTCGCGGCGGTCCTGGTCCGGTGGGCTGCCCCGAGTCCCGTCCCTCGGCCGGGACCCCGATGGACTGGGCGGGCGTGGCCCCCCTCGTGGTCAGCGTCGTGGCCCTGCTGGTCGCCGTGGACGAGGCGGAGAAGCTGGGCGCGGCGAACCGGCCGGCGGCCATCGGCCTGCTGGTCGTCGCGGCGGCGGCCTTCGCGGTGTTCTGGCGGGTGGAGAAGCGGCAGGCGCACCCGCTGGTGCGGATCGACGACCTGCGCCGGCGGGCCACCTGGGCCCCGCTGCTGACCACCCTGCTGACCCTCGTCGGCGTCTTCGCCACCGTCAACGGCGTCCTGATGTCCCTCGCGCAGAACGGCACGGTGGGCTTCGGCATGGATTCCAGCCTCGCCTCGGTGGTCTTCCTGACCCCGTTCGCGCTGGTGGGCCGGCTGGTCGGCCCGTTCACCGGGCGGCTCGCGCCGGTCCTCGGCTACCGGCGGGTGCTGCGCTGGGGCCTGGCCGCCAGCGCCGTGGTGATCGCGGTCATGGCGCTCGCCGGAGTGCACTCGCTGCCGGTGATGGTCGTCTGTACGGTACTGCTCGGCGTGACGTACGCGGGTGTGGCCAACATCGTCCTCAACCTGCTCGGTGTGGTCCTCGCCCCCAAGGAGAACCCCGGGTTCCTGCCCGGGCTGATCTCGGCGGCGTTCGGCCTGGGCGCCGGGCTGAGCTTCGCCCTGCTGTCGGCGGTGCAGGTCGCGGGCAGCCCGGCGGGCAGCGACTCCTCCGCCGGTTACACGACGGCGATGCTCACCGGCCTGGTCGTCCTCGTGGCGGCGCTCGGCGCCTCCTTCTTCGTCCCCCGGCCCGAGGGCGCCGAGGTCCCCTCCTGAACCCCTGCGGCCCGGCCTTCAGGGAGAAGGCCGGGCCGTACGGGGTCCGCGTCTCAGGAGGTGCGCCGGTCCGGCCCGTCGCCCTCGCCCGGGCGGCCGTCGCCGTCCGGCTTCGCCGCCGAGGGCCCCTGGAGTTCGAGCCGGCCGTTGCCCTGCTCCGCGCGGCCGCCACCGCTCGGGCGGTCGCCGCTGCCGTTGCCGTTCAGGTTCTGCCGGACCGAGTCGAGGATCGTCAGGCCCTGCGCGACCAGGCCGGCCGCGATCTCACCGAGGCCGTCCGCGCCGTTCAGGACGTTCACGTTGGCGCCGGCCAGGCCGCCCGCGGCCTCCTTGACGATCTGCGGGAGCTGGTCGATCAGCATCCGGTCCAGGGCGACGCGGTCGTACGACGCGGCGGCCTCGGCCTGGATCTTCATCCGCTGCGCCTCGGCGGCGGCGAGGATCCTGACCCGCTCGGCCTCGGCCTCGGCGGGCTTGACGATCTCGGCGACCAGTTCCTGCTGGCGCAGCTTGGCCTGCCGCTGGGCCAGCTCGGTCTGGGCGGCCAGCACCTCCTGCTGGGCGTGCGCCTGCGCCAGCGGGCCGGCCTGGGCGGCGTGCGCCTGCGCGCGGTCGACCTCGGCGGAGTACTCCGCCTTCACCACGGCGGTCTGCCGGGCGTACTCGGCCTGCCGGCGCGCCGCCTCCTGCTCCGCCTCGGCGGCGGCCTGGTTGGCCTGGGCCTGGGCGATCTGCGCCTGGCGCTGGATGGCCGCCTTGTGCGGCGCGGACATGGCGTCGATGTAACCGGTGTCGCCGTCGTCGATCGACTGGATCTGCAGCGAGTCCACGATCAGGCCGATCTTCGCCATCTCCGTCTTGGAGGTGTCCAGGACCTCGGCGGCGAGCTTCTGCCGCTCGGTGACGATCTCCTCGACCGTCATCGAGCCGATGATGGCGCGCAGGTGACCGGCGAAGATCCGGCCGGTCAGGACGGACATCTGGTCCTGGTCGGAGAGGAACCGCTGGCCCGCGTTGATGATGCTCTCGGTGTCGTTGCCGACCTTGAAGGCGATGACCGCGCGCACGTGCAGCGCGATGCCCTGCTTGGTCACGCAGGTCTCGACGACCTCGGACTCGCACATCGACAGGGTGAGGAAGCGGACCTTGCGGAAGACCGGGAGCACGAACTTGCCGTGCCCCGTCACCACCCGGAACGGCGCTCCCCCCAGTCCCCGCCTGCCGCCCGAGATCAGCATCGCCTCGTCGGGGGCGGGAACGCGGTAACCGAACATGGTTTGTTCTCCTTAGCCTGCGTCGGCCGCATCGTCGCGCAACCTGTCCAGGGGGTCGCCCCACTCGATGACGTCGACCTCACGGCATCCACGGGAGTCCACCACGAGGACCGTCGCACCGATCGGCAACGGTTCCTGCGACCAGGCGAGGAAGGTCTCGGATCCGCCTCTGACCCGCACCAGGATCTCGCCGGGACCGGCGGATCCGCGCGTGCCGATGAGAAGCTCCCCCGTGCAGCCGATCACGGCCTCGTCCTGCGCCATCGCCGACTACTTCCCCTCGTGCTCGTCCTGTTCTTCCGACCTTAGACCCACCGGGGCGAGCCGCCTACGCGTCGGACGTACCCGGACGTCCCCGGCGGCGGGCCCGGCTCCTGACCGCCGGGGACCGCGGGCCCCGGCCCGGGCCCGGGGGGCTGCCCGGCTCAGGTCCGCGGGCGGTGCGGGCCGAACTCGCCGGGCCGGGGGCCGGGGTGGGACGTGAGGGAGGCGGCACCGGTCTGCCGCGGCCGTGCGGGCGGGCTCAGCGCTGCGGACAGGAGGGGGCCCAGGCGGCCGGCGCCCGGCACGCACCCTCGCCGCGTTGCCAAAAGGCCCTGGCAGCTCCGCCACGAGGACCTTCCGCCGCCTTGTGATCGCGCGCACCGGACACCGCCCGCTGACCGGAACCCGGTTCTGTCCGCAGCTCTCAGCCGTGCCACTCGATCTTGAAGACCCACGCGTACCGGCCTGCCCGGCGGGCGGCCTCGGGCACGTCGACGACGAGCGCGCCGCCGCGCACCGTCCACGTCAGCGGCCGGTCGTGACCGAGCATGGTGACCTTGTCGCCGGGACGGATCGGCACCGGGGCCTCGACGGTGAGCTTCGCGCCGGGGCGGGCCAGCGAGTGGATGTAGAAGGCCTCGCCGGGGCGGACGGTGAAGCGCAGGTCGGCCCCGAGCTGGGCGGTCCGCGACCAGTAGGTGGTGTCGTAGACCGCCTCGCCGTTGGTGCGCAGCCACCGGCCGGTCTCCCGCAGCCGGGTCTGCATGATCTCGGGGATGGTGCCGTCGGCGCGCGGACCGATGTCCAGGAGGAAGTTGCCGTTCTTGGAGACGATGTCGACGAGGCTGTGCACGACCTCCTCCGCGGTCATGTAGGCGGCGTCGGGGGTGGCCCGGTTGTAGCCGTAGCTGAAGGGGTCGAGGCCGCGGCTGGCCTCCCACTTGGCGACGACGGTGTTGTCGTACGTCGTGTACTCGGGCGTGGTGAAGTCGTGGAAGGCGATGCCGGAGCGGTCGTTGACGGTGACGTCGGTGGGACGGGCGCGGTTCTTGGCGTGGTTGAAGTACTCGGCGAGCACGTGGAGGCTGTCGTTGGCGCCGCCGATGTCGCACCAGATGATCGCGGGGTCGTAGCCGTGGACCAGCTCCAGCATCTGCCGGGCCTGGTAGTCCTTCACGTAGTCCTTGCCCGCGGTGTAGCCGGTGTAGGGCACGGGGCGCAGGGTGTAGGGGTTGCGCGGGGCGTGGCCCGCCCAGGGGCTGTCCGGGTTGAACCACTCGGGCATCGAGAAGTACAGGCCGCGGTGGAGCGCGGGGGCGTACCGCCGTGAGGCCTCGAACAGCTCCCCGACGAGGTCCCGTCGCGGGCCCATCCGCACGGCGTTGCGGTCGGAGACCTTGGTGTCCCACAGGGCGAAGCCCTCGTGGTGCTTGGAGGTCAGCACGTGGTACTGGGCGCCCGCGTCGCAGAACAGCTCGACCCAGGACCGCGGGTCGAACTTCTCGGCGGTGAAGCGCGGGATGAAGTCGTCGTAGGCGAAGTCCTCGCCGTAGGTGTCCCGGTGGTGGGCGTACACCGCGTTGCCCGGGTCCTGGAGGTGGTTCCAGTACCACTCGGCGTACTGCTTGCCGACCGGGGACCAGGCGGGTACCGAGTAGACGCCCCAGTGGATGAAGATGCCGAACTTGGCGGACCGGAACCAGTACGGCGCCCGGTGGCGGGCGAGGGAGTCGTCGGTGGGCCGGTAGTCGGGGACGCCGAGGGTCAGCCGGCCGGTGCGGGCGGCCGCCCTGGTGCCCCGGCCGGTGACGCTGACCGTGCCGTCCCGGACGGTTCCGGGCGCGGTCCCCGGGCGGTTGCGGATGCCGACGCGGACACGGACCTCCTCGCCGGGGTCGAGCCGGCGGATGCGGGCGGGGGCGACGGTGCGGGCGCCGTCCACGTCGACCCGTACGGACAGCGCGTCGTCCGCGAGCAGGGGGACCGTGCCCGCGTTGACGACGGTGGCCTCGACGCTCTGCGCCCCGGACGCCTCCAGCAGCGAGGCGGTCGAGCGGGCGTCGCGCAGGACCAGCGCCCGCCCCTGGGCGACCGGTTGCAGCGTGAGGGCGAAGACGTGCAGGGCCGTCCTGCCCTCCTGGGCCGGGCCGGTCACCGGCAGGGTCAGCGCGACCGCCTCGCGGGCCGGGTCGAGCCACAGGTCCGCCGTGCCGATGCCGACCGGGTGGTCGTCCCTGGTCCCGTCGGGCCGGTAGCGGTAAGGGGCGGAGAGGGTGCCGCCCGCGCCGTACCAGTCGGCGCCGGCGAGCCCGGCGGTGGTGGTGGTCCCGTCCGCGTAGTGGACGGTGGCGGTGCCGGAGGCGTTCCCGTAGCTGCCCGCGGTCAGGAAGGCGGCCGACAGGTAACGCCCCTTGGGCAGTTCGACGCGCTGGCCGCGGGCGACGACGTTGTTCGCCGCCCCGGCCGCCGCGGACGGGAAGCGGAAGGGGATGCCGTCCACCTCGGCCGGCCCGGCCGGGAGCGCCTCGCCGGGGAAGGTGTAGCCCGAGCCGTCGAAGTCGCCGCCCCGGGCGGCGGCGGTGTCGATGCCGTCGTTGTCGTACAGGGCCTCCAGCGGGACGGGCACCGGGTCGGGGACGGGCACCCACCAATTCCCGGGGCCGTCCGCCGGGCCGCCGGGCCGTGCGCCGTCCGGCCCGCCGGCTGTCCCGGCGGCCTGTGCCCGCGTCGCCGCCGCGAGCGGCAGGGCCGCCGCCGCGGTGGCGCCCGCCGCGGCCCCCAGGACGTGACGTCTTGGATACGTGCTCATGAGCAGCCTCCGATTCATCGGATGTCTGATGATCGAGCGACCGTCATGGGCTGTCAATGGGGCGTACTGGCGCGGAAGTTGAGCTATTGATCGGATGACGGTGTCTGCCCTGTCGACGGAGGAGGCGGTCGCGGGCGGAGTTCACCCTGCGTACCCGCCGGTACGAACCTGCCCCCCCGCCGAGGAGCCCCTGTGACCAGCTGGGCCGGCCCGAGCGCCGCCGAGATCGCCGCCGCCGTACGCGAGAAGCGGGTCACCGCCCGTGAGGTGGTGGCCGCGCACCCGGCCCGCATCGAGCAGCTGGACGGCCGTATCGGCGCCTTCCGCACGGTCCGCGCCGAGGCCGCGCTGGACGAGGCCGAAGAGGTCGGCGCCCGCCCGGACCTGGCCGGGCTGCCCCTGGCGGGAGTGCCGGTGGCCGTCAAGGACAACCTGGCGGTGCGCGGCGAGTCCACCCGGAACGGGTCGCGGCGACCTCGGACCTGCCGAACACCCGGGACCACGTCACCGTCGCCCGGCTGCGGGCGGCGGGCGCGGTCGTGGTGGGGCTGACCAACGTGCCCGAACTGTGCGTCTTCGGAACCACGGAGGGCGTGCACGGCACCACCGCCCCGCTCACGTGCGTTACCGCCTCCCGGGCCCGGTCCGTCGTGTGCGGCCGGATGCGAGCCGCCCGGTGCGGCTCAGCTCACCGCCTGCTTCACGAGGGCGGCGATCCGCGCCTCCACCTCGGGTGTCACCTCGGTCAGGGCGAAACCGGCGGCCCACATCGTGCCCTCGTCCAGGTTGGCCTGGTCGCTGAAGCCGAGCGTCGCGTAGCGCGCCTTGAACTTCTCCGCGCTCTGGAAGAAGCAGACGATCTTGCCGTCCCGCGCGTAGGCGGGCATCCCGTACCAGAGCCTGGGGGCGAGGACCGGGGCGGCGGCCGTGACGACCGCGTGGACGCGCTCGGCCATGACGCGGTCCGAGTCCTGCATCTCGGCCATCTTGGCGAGCACGTCCCGTTCGGCCTCCGCCGCCTTGTCGGCGCGGGACCTGCGCCGTGCCTCCGTCTTCATCTCCCGGGCGTGGTCCTTCATCGCGGCCCGTTCCTCGGCCGTGAAACCCTCGTACCCGGTGCTGTCGTCGGTGTCGGTGCTGCCCATGGGACAGGCCCCCCTCGGTGATCCTGGCGTGGAGATCGTGGAGATCTTGCGGGGGACCCTATATCGGACGGAGCGGCCGGAAGGCGGGTTTCGACTGACCGGCCCGGCCGCGGGCCCGGCCGCCCGGCCGGCCCGCCGCGCCGGAGCGGTCAGTCGACGCTGGGAAGGATGTGCGGTTCGGCGAGGTCGTCCTCGTAGCCGGCCAGGCGGATCGGGGCGGACCGCGCCCACACGTCGAGGCTGCCGAGGTCTCCGGGCCGCCGGCCCGGGCGCTCCGAGAGTTCCTGGGGGCGCTGGTCGCGATTCGTCTTCTCCGGTGTCACCGCGCACTCCTTATGTGTCGGTCACCCTCGGGGCGGTCACCGGCAGTCTGCGCTGCGGCACCTGACGCCCGCTCGGGTCTGGGTCGAAACAGGTCGGACGCGGTGGCGCCGGCAACTGAGGTCCGAGCGGGCCGTTGTGCACCGGCTCACCCCGGGGCGGACCGTGGGTGTGGTGGGAACCCTTTGGTGCTGTCCGCCTACTCCAGATTAACCAAATGAGCGGCCCCCTGCTCGATGGGGCTGCAAAGAGCAGGTAACTATCTGGAGTCAGGCGTGTTCATTGAGCCGTATACAAGGCGATTTGTCACTTTGCGGACCGGCGGCAGATTCACCCGTCCGGCCTACGTCACGCAGTTCAGTTCCCGTTGGCCGCGCCGCAAGGTCGCCGTGATCTGCTGACGTACCGCAACGGCCGTCCCGCGGGAGGACTGACGCATGGAACTGCGCAGTGTCGAGGAGCTGATGGACCTGCTGTACGCCGGACGGGGTACGGCAGAACCGGGCACGGCAGGACCGGGCACCGCAGGACCGGGTGCCGCGGGGCGGGTCACCGCCACACCGGACCGGCCCCGGCGCCGCACCGATCCCCACGAGCACGCGCTGCGCACCGCCGCGCTGCTGCGCCGGCGCCGCCCGGCGGACAAGGAGCTGCAGGTCGCTGGCCTGGTCCTGGGCATCGGCGCCCTGCTCGGTCCGGGCGGCGGCGCCGGTCCGCAGGCCGCCGTGCGCGCGGCCCGCGCCGCGGACGCGGTGCGCGGTCTGCTCGGTGAGCGTGTCTTCCGGCTCGTGCGGCAACAGGCCGACCCGGCCGGCGGGCGCGCCGCCCGCCCCCTGGACGAGGACGCCCTGACCCTGCGCCTCGCGGACGAGGAGGCCCGCTCCCGCGGCGCCGGCGACACCGCGGGAGCCGGGGTCCTGGAGGACTGGCGCACCGTCCTGGAGCTGGTCGCGGCCCGCAACGCCCGTCTCGGCGCCGTCGACTGACGCACCGTCAGGACTCAGGCGCGGTCCTTCACCACTTGCCCGGCGCGTAGTCCTTCAGGAAGACGCCGTACAGGTCCTCGCCCGCCTCGCCGCGCACGATCGGGTCGTAGACGCGGGCGGCGCCGTCGACCAGGTCCAGCGGGGCGTGGAAACCCGCCTCGGCGAGGCGGACCTTGTCGGGGTGCGGACGCTCGTCGGTGATCCAGCCGGTGTCGACGGCCGTCATCAGGATGCCGTCCTTCTCGAACATCTCCTGGGCGGCGGTGCGGGTGAGCATGTTCAGGGCGGCCTTGGCCATGTTGGTGTGCGGGTGACCCGCGCCCTTGTAGCCGCGTTCGAAGACGCCCTCCATGGCGGAGACGTTCACGATGTAGGTGCGCCGGGCCGCCGCGGCGGCCATCGCCGGGCGCAGACGGCTGATCAGGATGAACGGCGCGGTGGAGTTGCACAGCTGCACCTCGAGCAGCTCGACCGGCGTGACCTCGTCCACCGTCTGGATCCAGCTGTTGGTGTCGTGCAGGTCGGGCACCAGACCGCCGGCGTCGATGGCCGTGCCGGCGGCGATCCGCTCCAGGGAGGCGGAGCCGGAGACCAGGGCGAGGCCGGTGACGTCCTCGGCGGTGAGCGCGCCGGAGCCGGCCACCGGCAGGGCGGCGACCGCGCCGGAGCCGAAGGTGCCGATCACCTCGGCCGCGGGCAGCTCACCGGCGGGCAGCGGGGCCGACTCGGCGGCGACCAGCTCGCTGTAGGCCTGCGGGGAGCGCCGTACGGTCTGGGCGGCGTTGTTGATCAGGATGTCCAGCGGGCCCTCGGCGGCGACCGAGTCGGCGAGGGCGACCACCTGGGCGGGGTCGCGCAGGTCGATGCCGACGATCTTCAGCCGGTGGATCCACTCCGCGCTGTCGGGCTGGGCCTTGAAGCGGCGGACGGCGTCGTTGGGGAAGCGGGTGGTGACGGTGGTGTGCGCGCCGTCACGCAGCAGCCTGAGCGCGATGTACATGCCGATCTTGGCCCGGCCGCCGGTGAGCAGGGCGCGCTTGCCGGTCAGGTCGGCGCGGGCGTCGCGGCGGGCGCGGTTCTCGGCGGCGCACTTCTGGCACAGCTGGTGGTAGAAGTAGTCGACCTCGACGTAGCGCTGCTTGCAGACGTAGCAGGAGCGCGGGCGCCTGAGTATCCCCGCGATCTGGCCCTCCCCCGTCGCGGAGGACGGCAGGATGCCCTCGGTCTCGTCGTCGATGCGCTGCGCCGAGCCGGTGGCCGTGGCCTCCGTGACCGCCTTGTCGTGGGCGGTCTTGGCGGCCCGGCGCTCCTGGCGGCGGCGCTGCTTGACCATGCGGTAGATGTGCGAGGTGGCCCGGCGTACGGCGACGGCGTCGGGGTGGTCGACCTCGATGGTGTCCAGCTCCCGCAGCACGTCGAGGCAGACGGCGAGGCGCTCCGGGTCGATGCCGGGGCCGTACGCGGCCTCCTCGCCGGGCGCGTACACGACCTCGTCCATGGTCGTGGAGCCCTCGTCTGTCACCGTCATCGCGCTGCCGCTTCCCTGGTCGTCCGTGCGGCGCTCCGACTCGCGACCGCTTTCGAACGGGGGATTTTACGGCAGCGCCGGGCGCTCCCGCCAAACGCGTGACGATCAAGGGCCCGCGGGGGCGGGTCAGGGGCCGCAGACGGTGATGAGGGTCTCCACCTCCTCGGACAGGGCGCGGGCCAGCCGGTTCAGGTCCGGTACCGCCTTGGCGTCGGCGACGAGGCCGTAGTGGACCTGGCCGCGGTAGGTGGAGACCGCCACGGCGAGGGACTGGCCGCGGGCGAGCGGTGCGAAGGGGTAGACGGCGGTGAGCGGGTGGCCGCCCAGGCGCAGTCCGAAGCCGGGCAGCGGGACGCTGGTGACCAGGATGTCGAACCAGAGCCGGGCGGCCTGGCCGACCAGGGGGCCGCCGAGCCGGTGGCCGAGGGCGGGCACGTGGTCGGCGAGCAGGGCGACGGCGCCGGCGCCCCGGTCGGGTCCGGCGTCCTTGTTGCGGTCCATGGCGGTGCGCACGGCGGCCAGGCGGCGCAGCGGGTCGGGGACGCCGACGGGCAGTTCCATCAGGTAGCCGGAGAGCCGGTTGCCCGGGGGCAGGGCGGTGCGCGGGCGGCGCCGGGAGACGGGGATCAGGGCGCGCGGGGCGACGCCGTCGCACGCTTCGCCCCGCTCCTCCAGCCAGCGGCGCAGGGCACCGGCGACGACCGCGATCAGGACGTCGTTGACGGTGCCGCCCACGGCCTTGCGCACCAGGTGCACGTCGTCGATGTCGACGACCACGCCGGCGGTGCGGCGGGTGCCGGTGGGTTCGGCGGTGAGGGCGGGGGTGGTGCGGGCGGCGAGGGTGGAGCGCGCGACGCGGGCACCGATGTCCAGGGCCCGTCCGACGTCGAAGAGCGCGCCGCGCAGGAGTCCGGGCAGGCTGCGTACGTCGGGCAGCGGGCCGCGCGGCGGCTGTGCGGGCCTGGGGCGCCGCTCGGGCAGGTCGACCGGGTCGAGGACGGCGGCGGCCAGGGTGAGGGCGCGCAGCCCGTCGGCGAGGGCGTGGTGGAACTTGAACAGGACCGCGAAGCAGGTGCCGTCCTCGCCGGGCAGCACGTGGGCCTCCCACGGCGGCCGGTTGCGTTCCAGGGGGCGCTGCATGAGCCGTCCGGCGGCGGCGTGGAAGTCGGTGGCCGGCGTGTGCAGCCGCACGTGGTGGAGCGGGTCGAAGCAGGGGTCGGGTTCGCGGGCGGCGCCGCCGAAGCCGAGCGGCCGGCGCAGGCCGTCGGCGAGCGAGTGGCGCGGGCCGTCGGCGGAGGGCTGCCGCGGGCCGAGGGGGCGCCACACGTCCCGGATGCGCAGGCGCAGCCCGGGGACGCCGGCGGCGCGGGCGGCGAGCAGGTCGGCCGCGTGCGCCCCCGCGGTGGGCGAGGTGGCGGAGAAGATCCCGAGCGCGCCGAGGTGCATCGGATGGTCGGCGGACTCGATGTTCCAGAACGCCAGGTCGAGGGGAGCGAGCAGGTCAGGGGTCAAGGCTTGCCTCCGTCGACGGTGGGTGAGTCTGCAGTCAACAGCCTGCGGCTGATTACGGTCAAGTACGATCAAGTTACGCTCAGTTAACATCAGATGAAGTCCCGCCCCGGCGGGCGGGGCGGGACACGGCGGTCGCGGGACGCGGGGCCCCGGGCGTCAGCCGAGTGCGGGCGGCGCCGCCTGCGCCGATGTGCCCCACGACGAGGGCCGCGGACCCACGGTGTAGCTGAGCGTCCTGGTCCGGCGCAGTTCGCCGGTGGTCAGATAGGTCCGCTCGTGGGTCACCCCGTCGGCGCTGACCGTCTGGGTGTAGCGGTCCTGCGAGGAGGTGCCGGGCGCCTTGATCGTGAGGGCGCCGCGGGGGTGGTAGCGGGGATCCAGCCGCAGGTCGACGCGGTCGAAGACCGGGGTGGACAGGCCCCAGGTGCCGTAGCCGGGCTGCACCGGGTAGAGGCCGATGGACGACAGCACGTCCCAGGCGGACATGGTGCCCAGGTCGTCGTTGCCGGTGATCCCGGTCGGTTCGTCGGTGAACAGGGTCAGCGCGGCGTGCACCACGTCGCTCGTCTTCCACGGCTGCCCCGTCGACAGGTAGGTGTACGGGGCGAGCAGGTCGGGCTCGTTGAGCGGGTTGTAGCGGTCGGTGTCGTAGTAGGCGTACGGATCCTTGACCCACACCTCGCGGGCGGTGCGGGCGGGATCCGTGAGGAGCTGGTCGTAGGCGAAGAACTCGTCGAGCCGGTCGTTGGTGAGCCGCTTGCCGCCGATGAGGTCGACCACACCGGGCAGGTCCTGGGGCACCAGCCACTGGTACTGCCAGGCCGTGCCCTCGTGGAAGCCCTCGCTCTGCGCCGGGCTCCACGGCCCGGCGAAGGCGCCGGAGGTGTCGCGGGCCCGGAAGAAGCGCGTCGAGGGGTCGAACAGGTGCCGGTAGTTGCGGGAGCGGGCGGCCCACCGGGCGGCGTCCTCACGGTGGCCGAGGGCCCGGGCCATCTGGGCGAGCACGGCGTCCGACAGGGCGTACTCCAGGGTCGCCGAGGCGCCGAAGGCGTAGTCGGAGTGACCGGCCTTGGCCGGCTCGTGCCCCTTGGCGTAGGGGGCGAAGCCGCGGGTGATGTAGTCCTCGTTGGCGTCGCGGCCCACCGCGGGGGAAGCGGCGGGCGGTACGCCGTCCGCGTTCCTCTTCAGGGCCCGGTAGGCCCGCTCCTCGTAGCCCTTGAGCAGGCCCTGCTGGAAGGCGTTGGTCAGGAACGGGGTGACCGGGTCGCCGGTCATGATGTTCGTCTCGACCGTGCCGTAGCCCCACTTGGGCAGCCAGCCGCTCTCCTCGGCCACCCGGATCACGGAGACGGCCATGTCACGTGACTCGCGGGGCGCGAGCAGGGCGAGGAGCTGCGCCTGGGTGCGGTAGGTGTCCCACAGCGACCAGTTCTGGTAGTAGGTGAAGCCGTCGCTGCGGTGGACGCGCCGGTCCCAGCCGGTGTAGCGGCCGTCGGCGTCCTCGCCGACGTTGGGCGCGACGAAGGACCGGTACAGGGACGAGTAGAAGGTGCGCCGGCGGGTGGTGTCGCCGCCGCTCACCCGCACGTCCGCCAGCCGCCTCTCCCAGGCCCGCCTGGCTGCGGCGCGCACGGCGGCGAAGGAACGGCCGCCCTCGGCGCGCAGGTTGCCCGCCGCGCCGTCCGCGTCGACGTAGGACAGCGCGGTGGTCGCCTCCACCGTGCGGTCGTGGGTGGTGTCGAACCGGAGGTAGGCACCGCCGCGCCCGGTCCGCGCGCCGGGGGTGACGGTGGTGCCGTCCCAGGTGCCGTACGCGGTGAAGGGCCGGTCGAAGCGGGTGATCGTGTAGACGGTGTACGGGAGGGTGTCCTTGCAGAAGCCGCGGCCGGTGATCGCGGTGCGCACGGTGCGCTCGTCCAGGATCTGGACCGAGGAGGCGACCATCCGGTGCAGCGCCTGGCCCGCGTCGAGCAGGACGTTGGCCTTGTCGGTGGCCGGGAAGGTGTAGCGCTGGACGCCGGTCCTGGTCGTCGCGGTCAGTTCGGCCTCGATGCCGGAGTCGAGAGCGACCCGGTAGTAGCCGGGACTCGCCCGCTCGTCCTCGTGACGGAAACCGGCCGCGTACTTGGCGTAGTCCGTGCGGGTGACGTCACCGGTGGTGGGCAGCACCGGCAGGTCGCCGCCGATGCGGCAGCCGACGCCGGAGAGGTGGACCAGGGAGAAGCCGCGGACGCGGCTGTGGGCGTAGTCGTAGCCGGTGCTGTGACCGGTGTCCGGCGAGAACTGCACCATGCCGAAGGGCACGGTTGCGCCGGGGAACGTGTTGCCTTCGTTCGCGGTGCCGATGAACGGGTTGACCAGGTCGGTCAGCCGGGCGTCGCGGGGTGCCGCGGCCTGTGCGGGGACGGGGGCGGTGGACAGCGCGGACGCCGCCACCGCCGCCGCGCCCACGCACAGGCGCAGGCTCCGGGTCCAGCTCATGCAGGAAGACCTCCGAGGGAGACGTCATTGCCTGCATGATCACGTCTGATGGTCAGTCAGCCGGGCATCCCGCGGGTGTCGCGCGCGACGCGTCGCGGATCAGCGCCTGCTGGGCGGCCCGTACCCGGGCCGCGTCCGGCTTGAGCACCCGCCGGTCGTAGGTGAGCAGACCGTTGAGTTCGCCCTCCACATCGCTGATCTGGGTGTAGACCGCGCCGTTGCTGCCGCGGCAGGCCAGCGCCCGCACCTCGCCGAGCTTGGTGAGGTAGTCGTCGGTGTAGGCGGCGGGGTCGACGTCGACGTAGCTCTGCTGCACCGGCCAGGCGTGTCCGGGCACCGCGAGGCCGAGGCCGCCGTACTCGCCGCTGACCAGGGCCCTTCTGCCGTCGGGGTGCGGCGGCAGCGCGGGAGAGGGGTAGCCGTGCTCGTCGATGATGTCACCGGCGCCGCCGTCGGTCCCCAGGTTGATCCCGGACATGCCGTTGACCAGGCGCGTCGGGTCCCAGCTCTTGGCCTGTTCGGCGACGCGGGCCTCGTCGTACTGGCCCCAGCCCTCGTTGAAGGTGACCCACATGACGACCGACGGGCTGCTGATGTGCTCGTCGATCACCTCCTTCATCTCGCGCTCGTACTCGGTCCGGGCGGCGGCGGACGGGTTCACTCCCGCGGTCATGGCGGGCATGTCCTGCCACACCATCAGGCCCAGCCGGTCGGCCCAGTAGAACCACCGGTCGGGCTCGACCTTGATGTGCTTGCGCACGGCGTTGAAGCCGAGCTGCTTGTGCGCCTTCAGGTCGTAGGCCAGGGCCTCGTCGGTGGGCGCGGTGTACAGGCCGTCGGGCCAGAAGCCCTGGTCGAGCGTGGCCATCATGAAGACCGGCTTGCCGTTGAGGACGGTGCGCGGGACGCCGTCCACCTGCTCCACCGCGATGGAACGCATGCCGAAGTAGCTGCCGACCTCGTCGGCGCCGACGCGCACCTTCAGGTCGTACAGGAAGGGGTCGTCGGGCGACCACAGGCGCGGGTCGTGGATCGTCAGGGTGAGCGGCGAGCCGGTGCGGCCGTGGGCGGTGGCGACCTTGTGCCGTCCCGCGTACGCCGTCGCCGTGACCGGTACGCCGTCGCGGACGCCCTCGGCCCGGACGGTGAGGCGGCCGTGCGGGACGTCGGGGGTGAGCGTGAGGGAGTCGACGTGGTCGCGGGCGACCGGCTCCATCCACACGGTCTGCCAGATGCCCGAGGTCGGCGTGTACCAGATGCCGCTCGGGTCCAGGCGCTGCTTGCCCAGCGGCGGGTTCTCGCCGCCGGCCGCGTCGGTCGGGTCGTAGACGCCGACGATCAGCTCCTGGGTGCGGCCGGGCTTCAGCGCGTCGGTGACGTCGGCGCTGAACTTGTCGTAGCCGCCCTGGTGCGCGGCGACCTTCGTGCCGTTGACGTAGACCTCGGCCTTCCAGTCCACCGCCCCGAAGTTGAGCCGCAGCCGCTTGCCGTGGCCGACGTGCCAGTCCGCGGGCACGGTGAAGGTGCGGCGGTACCACATGCGGTCCTCGTGTCGTTCGATCCCGGAGAGCTGGGACTCGACCGGGTAGGGGACGAGGATCCGCTCGGGCAGCGACGTGCCCACGGGCGGCTGCTCGCCCTCGTGGGCGGCGGCGAACTGCCAGCGGCCGTTGAGGCTGCGCCAGTCGGAACGGGTCAGCTGCGGGCGCGGGTACTCGGGAAGAGCGTTGTCCGGCCCGACCTGCCCGGCCCACGGTGTGCGCAGTTCGTACGTCGACCGGTTGGGACCGCTGCTCCAGAACGCGCCGACCGCCTTGGCGTCGGCGCCGGTGAGCCCGCCGAGGCCGTCGTAGCGGACGTCGGCGGTGCCGCGCGCGGTGCCGCTCTTGTTGCCGACGACGGGCTGCTGGAGGCTCACCAGCAGGGCGCGCGGGTCGGCCGGGTCGGTGCGAGCGGTGCCGAGCGGCCAGGCGGCGCCGCCGATCACGGCCTTCAGGTGGCCGGCGAGGCCGGCCGGGGGCGCGGCGAGCCGCTGCGCGAAGCCGAGTCTCAGGGTGCGGCCGTCCCCGAGGACGGTGCTGCTGAGCGCGCCGTCGTAGGCGTAGCCGGCGGGCAGGCGGAACGCGGACTGCGGCACCGCCTCCTTGGTGCCGCCGGGCTCGGTCCAGCGGACGTGGAGGTTGGAGCCGCCGTAGTGCTCGAAGTACTCGACCTTGATGTCGTAGGCCGTGCCCGCGGTCAGCTGCACGGGTGCCGAGTTCTGCTCACGGTCCCAGTCGTCGACCCAGTGGTCGATGACGAGGCTGCCGCCTATCCAGAGGCGGAAGCCGTTGTCGCCGGTGATCGAGAAGGTGTGGGCGCCGGTCCTCTCCGGGACGAGGCGGCCGGTCCAGCGGACGCTGACGTCGTCGGAGCGGCCGGTGGTGGCGGCCAGGCGGGGTTCGAGGTTGTCGAAGTCGAGTGCGGGGTCGAACGCGGTGGCCTTCAGCTGGTCGAAGTCGAAGGCTCCGGGGGCGGACTGGGTGTAGTAGTCGCCCTTGAGGCCGTGGACCTCCACGGGGTCGTCGGCGGGGGTGGCGGTCGCGGTGGGGGCCGCGGTGAACGCGGCGAGACCGAGCGCTGCGGCGAGCAGCAGCGCGAGTCGGTCCCTGAAGCGGCTGGTGCGCACGATCCTCCTCGTGACGAGGGAAAATGGCGGCTCTTGTGCACTGCCCGGTTGCGGGATTGTTCGGTCCGGTGTGGAACAACGTTGTCAGAGGCAGCCGACGGCATGACAGCACGGATCCGCTTCGTAGTCCAGGGACATGACAAAAGGTCGGATCAACTGGCGCCCCCGCCGTCCGTGCGGGGCGCCCCGGCCGGGCCGAGATCCAAGTGGACCGTAGGCCCGCGGGGCGCGCACCATGGGGGCGTCGCTCCCGTGTCGTGCGGGGCTCCCGCGCGGCTCCCCTCTCCCGCGGAAGGGAAGTGAACCGGATGCCCAAGGTCTCCCGGCGCACCGCCACCCAGGGCGGCGACTACGGACCCGTCGTCGAGCAGTCCGAGGACCTCGACCCCTACACGGTGGACTTCCGCGTCTTCCGCGAGGACGTCGACCTCACCCCGCTGCTCAGGGACCTGCCGGACGGCCGCTGCCAGTGCCCGCACTGGGGTTACGTCTTCAAGGGCGAGCTGCGGCTGCGCTACCCCGACCACGACGAGGTCTACCAGGCCGGAGAGGCGTTCTACGCGCCTCCGGGCCACGTCCCCGTGCACACGGCGCCGGGCACCGAGTACGTGCAGTTCAGCCCCGCCGAGGACGCGCGCCGGGCCAGTGCGATCACCCTGAACCACTTCCCGCCGCTGACCGGCTGAGCCGCCGCCCCAGGGCCGGGGAACGGAGGCCCGCGCCGGCCGGGAGCGCGCGGGGGCGGGCGAGAGGCTCTAGGGGACGCGCTGGCCCTTGCCCAGGGCGATCACCCCGCCCGTGGAGACGGTGTACAGCGCGGCGTCCCGCTCCGGGTTGACGCCGATCGTCGCGCCGGGCGGCACCTCGACGTTCTTGTCCAGGACCGCGCCGCGCACGACCGCGCCCCGCCCGACGTGGACGTTGTCGTGCAGCACCGAGCCCTGCACCACCGCGCCGGGATCGACCCGCACGCCCGGGGAGAGCACGGACCGCGTGACCTGTCCGCGGATCAGGCAGCCGGCGCTGATGATGGACTCCCCCGCGATGCCGCCCGCGTTGAACCGGGCCGGCGAGAGCTGGTTGGAGTGGGTGTAGACCGGCCAGTCCCGGTTGTAGAGGTTGAAGGCGGGACGCTCGGCGATGAGGTCCATGTGGGCGTCGTAGTACGCGTCGAGCGTGCCCACGTCCCGCCAGTAGCCCTGGTCCCGGCTGGTCTCGCCGGGTACGTGGTTGGCGCTGAAGTCGTACAGCTGGGCCTCGCCGCGCTCGGTGAGCGCGGGCAGGATCGAGCCGCCCATGTCGTGCACGGATCCCTCGTCCTCGGCGTCCCGGTGCAGCGCCTCGACGAGCGCCTTGGTGGTGAAGATGTAGTTGCCCATGGAGGCGAAGACGTGGTCGGGGTCGTCGGGCAGGCCCGGCGGGTCGGCGGGCTTCTCCAGGAACCGCTCGACGGCCTGCCCGTCCGAGGCCGGGGTGATCACGCCGAACGACGAGGACTGCGTGCGCGGCACCCGGATGCCGGCGACGGTCACCCCCGCGCCGCCCTCGATGTGCTGCCGGAGCATCTGCCGCGGGTCCATGCGGTAGACGTGGTCGGCGCCGAAGACCGCCACGTACTCGGGCTGTTCGTCGTGGACCAGGTTGAGCGACTGGAGGATCGCGTCGGCGCTGCCCAGGTACCAGCGGGGGCCGAGGCGCTGCTGGGCGGGCACCGGTGTGACGTAGTTGCCGAGCAGGCTGGACATGCGCCAGGTGGTGGTGATGTGCCGGTCCAGCGAGTGCGACTTG
Organism: Streptomyces sp. NPDC006743; assembly: GCF_040703815.1. Lineage (NCBI taxonomy): Bacteria > Bacillati > Actinomycetota > Actinomycetes > Kitasatosporales > Streptomycetaceae > Streptomyces > Streptomyces sp. NPDC006743. The sequence goes on from NZ_JBEYJA010000007.1 coordinate 172,186, forward strand.
TACTGGGTCAGCACACAGACGCGCAGGATGTCGCCGTTGACGAGGTTGGACAGGACGAAGTCGACCAGGCGGTAGGTCCCGCCGAAGGTCACCGCCGGTTTGGCGCGGTCCGCGGTCAGGGGCATCAGACGCTTGCCCTCACCGCCCGCGAGGACGATTCCGAGGACCGAAGGTCCACCACGACGCATGGCCGCTCCCCTCACCCGGTTGAACCACTACTGCCCTGGTGCGAAGTGGCCTAAGCCTGACCGAGGATCTCCTCGTACAGCCCCGCGGTGCGCCGGGCGACGGCGTCCCAGCCGAACTCCGCCACCGCCCGCAGCCGCCCCGCCTCGCCCATGCGGCGCGCCGCTACCGGGTCGGCGAGCACGGCGTCCAGCGCGCGGACCAGACCCGCCTCGAACGCCTCCTGCGGGCCGCCGTCCTTCCTTTCGTCCCGGCGCTCGCCCGGTCCTCGGTCCCGGCTCCCGCCCGGATCTTCGTCCCGGCCGCCGTCCAGGTCGACGAGGATCCCGGTGCGGCCGTCGTCGACCACCTCCGGGATGCCGCCGACGCGGGAGGCGACGACGGGCGTGCCGCAGGCCATCGCCTCCAGGTTGACGATGCCGAGCGGCTCGTACACCGAGGGGCAGACGAAGACGGCCGCGTGCGTGAGCAACTGGACCACGTCCGGGCGCGGCAGCATCTGCGGGATCCAGTGGACGCCGTCGCGGACCTGGCTCAGCTCCCGGAACAGATCCCGGAACTCCCGGTCGATCTCCGGGGTGTCGGGGGCGCCCGCGCAGAGCACGACCTGGGCCGCCGGGTCGATGTCCCGGGCGGCGCGCAGCAGGTGCGGCACGCCCTTCTGCCGCGTGATGCGGCCGACGAACAGCACGTAGGGGCGGTCCGGGTCGAGGCCGATGCGCGTGAGGACGTCGGTCTTCGGGTCGGGCCGGTACAGGGCGGTGTCGATGCCGTTGTGGATGACGTGGACGCGGGCCGGGTCCAGGTCCGGGTAGCAGCCCAGGATGTCGGCGCGCATCGCACCGGAGACGGCGACCACCGCGTCGGCGGCCTCCATCGCGGTGCGCTCGGCCCAGCTCGACAGGGCGTAACCACCGCCGAGCTGCTCGGCCTTCCAGGGGCGCAGCGGCTCCAGGGAGTGCGCGGTCAGCACGTGCGGCACTCCGTGCAGCAGCTTGCCGAGGTGGCCGGCGAGGTTCGCGTACCAAGTGTGCGAGTGCAGCAGGTCGCAGCCCTCGGTGGCGGCGGTCATGGCCAGGTCCACGGAGAAGGTCCGCAGGGCGTCGTTGGCGCCGTCCAGCACGGGCCAGGGGCGGTGGCGCACGACACCCGACGTCCGCTCCGCCGAGGAGGCCTCGCCCCAGCAGTGCACCTCCAGGTCGACCAGCGGCCGCAGTTCCCGTGCCAGGAACTCGACATGGACGCCCGCACCGCCGTACACGTCCGGCGGGTACTCCCGGGTCAGTAGTCCCACGCGCACCCGCAAACCCCCTGAGTCCGGCGGCAAGTCCCCTTCATGGTCACCCGGAAGCGGCCCGGGGGGAAGGGGCCGGGGCACATGAGAAACAACAGTCCCCGCAGACACCGCCGCCGGGCACGCGGTAGTAGAGGCAGCAACTGCGGCGCCGGAAGCCCGTGGCGCCCAGGGTGCCCGCCCCCGCGAGCGCCGGGTGGGCGAGCAGGCGTACGGCCAGGTCGTGGGCCAGGTCGCCGGCCTCGGTCCGGCCGTCCTGGCGGGCCCACCCGCGCACCTGCCGTGCGGCCGCGGCCAGCGCGGAGGCGGCGTTGCCCCGCAGCAGGCCCGGCGCGAGGCGGTAGCGGGCACGCAGGGCGGCGGCCAGGGGCTCGAGATGGGCGTGCAGGACGACGCGGGCGACGGTGGTGGCGACGGCGTCGGTGGCGGTGTCGGCGATGGCGATGGCTTCAGGGGCGGTGGCGGGGGCGGGGGCGGCTTCGGGGGCGGCGGCGGGTTCGGTGCCGGTCGTGGTTCCGCCGGTGGGGCGGGCGGCGGGCAGTGGGCGTACCGCCGTGAGCCACAGGTCGTCGGGGGCGCTGCCCGTGGGGTCCCAGCGGAGCAGGTCCGGGGCGAGGTCGGGAAGCCGGCCGTACCGCACGGCACAGCCCAGCGCCACGGACCACAGGCGGGCGGCGAGCCCCTGGTGGGCCACCGAGGCGGCGACCCGGGGTTCGGGGGCCCGGATGCCGTCGGCGACCCGGCGCACCCGCACGGTGAGCGGGTCGGCGGCGTGCTCGGAGGGCGCCAGGCCGTAGGCCTGCGCGAGGGTGGGCAGCGGCCCTCGGGGCGGCTCGCCCGTGCGCAGGGCGAAGAAGCCGCCGAGGGGGCGGAGGGCGGCGAGTTGGGCGTCGGGTTCCACGAGGAGCAGTAGTAGCAAGTCCTGGGGCCCCGGCCTCCCCTGGGGTCTTCCGTCTGGATCAGGGCGGGTCCGGATCCGGACGGGAGTCCCCGGGGCCGGTGCGGGCCGCTCGTCAGGGGCGCTCCACCGCGTGTCGCCCACCTTGGGGAGGACACCGCGGGACGGCTACTCCATCGGCAGTATGACCCATTGACTGCTCAGGGACGACGACGGGAAGAGATCGGCACGGCAAGGTGTTGGACCATGGAAGCCGCCTGTTCGCCGCGCCGGGCCCGACGCCCCCGCCTCCCGCAGAGGACCAGCTCATGAGCGCCCTCGCGCTGTCCGTGCTGCTGTCACTCGTGTCCGCCGTGGCGTACGCGGGCGGCGCGATCGTGCAGGAGCAGGTCGCGGTGTCCGCTCCCGGCGAGCAGTACGCGCCGCTGCGCCGGCCGGCCTGGTGGGCGGCGGTCGGCCTGAACGGTCTGGGCGGCCTGCTGCACGTGGTGGCGCTGGCCTGCGGCCCGCTCAGTCTGGTCCAGCCGCTGGGCGCCCTGACGATCGTGTTCGCCCTGCCCATGGCCGCCCTGCTGGTCGGCCGCCGGGCGGGCGCCGCCGCGTGGCGCGGCGCGGTCATGGCGACGGCCGGTCTGGCGGGTCTGCTGTCCCTGGTGGGCGCGTCCCACGCGCAGTCGCTGAGCGGGGCCCAGCGGGTGGCCCTGGCGGCCTTCACCGGCGGGGCGGTGCTCGCGCTGACGGTGGCCGGGCGTGCCGCGCACCGGCACCCCGCCGTGCGCAGCGTGCTGCTCGCCACGGGTTCCGGTATCGCGTTCGGCATGTCCTCGGTGTTCACCAAGGCGGTCGCGGTGGACTGGACCGACGGGATCACGGCGGCCGACCTGCCGTCGCTGGCGGCGATCGCCGTCCTGGCCACGGCGGGCACGCTGCTGTCGCAGGCGTCGTACCGGGGCGGTGGGCTCGCGGCCCCGCTGGCCACGCTCACCGTGGCGAATCCGATGGCGGCGGCCGCGGTCGGCATCACCATGTTCGGGGAAACCTTCCGCTACGGGACCACGGGCACCGTGCTCGCCCTGGGCTGCGGTGTGGTGGCCGCGGGTGGCCTGATCCTGCTGACGACCGAGCGCATCGAACGCACGGCGGCGGGCTCCGGGGAGGCCGCACCCGGGCAGGACGCGTTGCCCTGGCAGACTCCCCCGGCGCCCGCCGCTTCCGCGGCACCTGGCGCTCCCGCGGTGCCCGCCGGCCCCCCGGTGCCTGCCTCTCCTGCCGCCGCGCCTGCCGCTCCCGCGGTGCTCGTGTTGCCCGCTCTCCCGGCGCCGCGCGAGGCGGCCTCCGGAGCCGGACCGGCGCAGGGCGGACCGACGCAGGGCCGCCCGACGCAGAGCGGACCGGTGACGGCGGATGAACCGGGGCCGGAGACGGACACGTTGTACAGCGGCCCGTTCTGCGGTTTCGTCCACGGGGTCGCGTACGTCCCGATCCCCGTCCTCGCCCGGCACCGGCCCCGGGTCGGATCCTGACGCCGCCCGGCCGGGGTCAGATGGCGACCCCGCCCGCCCGGAGATAGCCGACCGGGTCGATGTCCGATCCGAAACCGGGTCCCGTCCGCACCTCGAAGTGCAGATGCGGGCCCGTGACGTTCCCGGTGGCCCCGGAGCGGCCGATGCGCTGCCCGGCGGTGACCGACTGGCCGGCCCGGACGGAGATCGCCGACAGGTGCCCGTACTGGGTGTAGCGGCCGTCGGCGTGCCGGATCACCACCTGGTACCCGTACGAACCGCCCCAGCCCGCGGTGACCACCCGGCCCGCCCCAGCCGCGTGCACGGAGGTGCCGGTGCCCACCAGGAAGTCGACGCCCGTGTGGTAGCCCTTGGACCAGTGGGAACCGGACGCCCGGTAGCCGGTGCCGATGGGGCCGTGCACGGGGGCGACGAGGGTGTGCGAGGCGGTGTGCGGCCGGCCGGCCCTGCCGCTCTCCGAGCGGGAGGCGGGCTTCGACGCGGGCTTCGTCTTCTGCCGAGCGGCCGGCCGGTGGGCGGGCGCGGAATCCTGGTGCGGGGCGGGCGCCTGCCGCGTCGGGTGCACGGAGAGCCGCTGGCCGGGCAGGATCAAGTCCGGGTCGTCCCCGACGACGGTCCGGTTGGCCGCGTACAACTGCCGCCAGCCGCCGCGGACATGGCGGTCGTCGGCGATGCCGGAGAGGGTGTCGCCGCGGACCACCGTGTACATCTCGACGGTGCCCGCGCGGGACTGCGGCGTGGTCTGCGGTCTGACGTCGTGCGCGGGGGCCGCCGCACGGTCGGTCCGGCTCCCGGCCGCCCCGTGGGACGCGGTCCCGCCGCCCGTACGGTCCGCGGACTGCGCGGACTGCGCGGACTGCGCGGTCCCGCTGCCCGTGTGGTGCGCGGGCTGCGGCGTGGCGGCGGTCAGGCCGGCCCGCGCCGAGCACACCGGCCACGCGCCGGGGCCCTGTCCGCCGAGCACCTTCTCCGCCACCGCGATCTGCTGCTCGGGCGTGGCCAGATCGGCGCGCGGCGCGTACCTGGTGCCGCCGAACGCCGCCCAGGTGGACCGGGTGAACTGCAGCCCGCCGTAGTAGCCGTTGCCGGTGTTGACGCTCCAGTTGCCGCTCGACTCGCAGGCGGCCACCTTGTTCCAGGTCGCCGCGTCGGCCGCGTACGCCGTGCCCGCGCCGATCAGCGGAATGGCCATGCCCGCGCCGCCCACCGTGACCGTCAGTGAGGCGCGGTTGATCCTGTTCGGCTGGTACCGGCGGTGCCGGCCGCGTGCGGCCATGTCCGTTCCCCCTCGCCATGCGTCAGGAGCGGCAAAAGTAGATGCCCCGAACGAGCCATGACAAGACGGCAATCGGCCGCTTCGGTGGCTCAAGTGGCCGGTACCGCTCGTACGTTGGCCGGAACGGCGGCGTCCGCCCGGGAGAGCCGGGAGCCGGGGCGCACCCGGTCGCGCAAGGGATCAGGACGGGGAGGGGAGCGGCCGCGGGGTGGGGGCGAGGTGAGGCGGGAGGCGAGGCACGGGGCCGCGTGGCACGGGGGCCGCGTGGGACGGGAGGTGACGGGGGACGGGAGGTGTCGGGGGACGGGAGGTGTCGGGGGACGGGAGGTGACGGGGGACGGGGGATCGCGCCGGGGAAGGGCACGCGGGGCGGGAGGGCAAGCCGGGCGGAAGGGCACGCGGGCGGCACGGATGTGCGGTCGGCGTACCGGCGGCACGGATGTGCGGTCGGCGTACCGGCGGGCCAGGATGGTCGCAAGGCGGGAAGCCTGACAGTTCCGGGCGGATCGGGCGGCTCGGGAAGCCCCGCGGACGACGGCAGGACCCGGCGATCCATCGGATCTTTGAGGAGCAGGCGGTATGAGCACTACAGCCCAGATCGGCGTCACGGGACTCGCGGTCATGGGCCGCAACCTCGCCCGGAACTTCGCGCGCAACGGCTACACGGTCGCGCTGCACAACCGGACGGTGTCGCGGACGAGGTCGCTGGTGGAGGAGTTCGGGAAGGAAGGCGACTTCGTCCCGGCCGAGACCGCCGAGGAGTTCGTGGCGGCGCTGGAGCGCCCGCGCCGGCTGGTCGTCATGGTGAAGGCGGGCGAGCCGACCGACGCGGTGATCCATGAGTTCGCGCCGCTGCTCGAACCCGGTGACATGATCATCGACGGCGGCAACGCGCACTTCGCGGACACCCGGCGCCGCGAGCGGGAGCTGCGCGAGCAGGGCATCCACTTCGTCGGCACGGGCATCTCCGGCGGGGAGGAAGGCGCGCTGCACGGCCCGAGCATCATGCCGGGCGGTTCGGCCGAGTCGTACGACTCGCTCGGTCCGATGCTGGAGAAGATCGCCGCGAAGGCCGCCGACGGCGCGCCGTGCGTGACGCACGTGGGCCCGGACGGCGCGGGGCACTTCGTGAAGATGGTCCACAACGGCATCGAGTACGCCGACATGCAGCTGATCGGCGAGGCGTACCAGCTGCTGCGCGACGTGGCCGGGTACTCCCCCGCGCAGATCGCGGAGATCTTCCGCACCTGGAACACCGGCCGTCTGGACTCGTACCTGATCGAGATCACGGCGGAGGTCCTGGCGCATGTGGACGCGGCCACGGGCAAGCCGTTCGTGGACGTGGTGGTGGACCAGGCCGAGCAGAAGGGCACCGGACGCTGGACGGTGCAGATCGCGCTCGACCTCGGCGTCCCCGTGTCGGGCATCGCGGAGGCGGTCTTCGCGCGGTCGCTGTCGGGGCACGCGGCCCTGCGGGAGGCCTCCCGCCATCTCACGGGCCCGAAGGCGTCGGCGCTGTCCGCGTCCGAGGCGGCGGCGTTCGCCGACCGCGTCGAGCAGGCGCTGTACGCCTCCAAGATCGTGTCGTACACCCAGGGCTTCCACGAGATCGCGGCGGGCAGCGAGGAGTACGGCTGGGACATCGACCTGGGCGCCGTCTCCTCGATCTGGCGCGGTGGCTGCATCATCCGGGCGGCCTTCCTGGACCGCATCCGGACCGCCTACGACGCCCGCCCGGACCTGCCGAGCCTGCTGTCGGACGACACGTTCGCGCAGGAGATCGCCGCGGCCCAGGACGACTGGCGCGAGGTCCTGGTCGCGGCGACCCGTCAGGGCGTGGCCACCCCCGGCTTCGCGGCGGCCCTGGCCTACTACGACGCCCTGCGCGCCGAACGCCTGCCCGCCGCCCTCACCCAGGGGCAGCGCGACTTCTTCGGCGCGCACACCTACCGGCGCGTGGACCGGGACGGCACCTTCCACACGCTGTGGGGCGGCGACCGGTCCGAGGTGACTGCGTAGGCGGCATGCGGGGGTCGCTGACGGTGGCCGCCGGGGCCGCTGCCAGGGCCAGCGGGCGGGCCGCTGCGAGGGATGGCGGGTGGGCCCGGCTCGGGGTTAGGCGTGCGGGCCGCCTCTGCCCTCACGGCGTGCCGGCCACCGTCAGGGCAGAGGCGGCCCGGATCGACGGGGTCAGGCTGACGGCGGGCGAGCCGCCGTCAGGAAAGGGGCGGCCCCGGCTCGGGGTTCGGCACCGGCTCCGGGCCCGGCGGGATCGGGGACGGGGAGGGCTCCGGCGGTCCCGGGGGCGGCGGCGTGGGCACCGGCCCCGGCGGCGGCCCGGGAGGGGCCGGGTCGGGAGGCGTCGGTCCGGGTCCGGGGGGCGCCGGCACAGGGGGCGGCTGGGGCGCCGGGTGCGGCTGGGGTGTGGGCACCGGGTCCGGGCCGGGTGCCGGGCCCGGAGCGGGGTCCGGGCGGGGGCCCGGAGTGGGCGGCGGTGCTACGGGGTCGGGGTACGGGTCGGTCATGGTGTCCTCCGGCCAGTCGGTCGACATCGGCTCTGGACTACTCCCCCGCCTACCCGGCACCCGCCCCGCCAGTCACCCGGGGGCAGGACGGCGAGGACCCGGCTGGGCTCATCCGGCCCGGCGACCCGGACGGCCCGACCCTCCCGGGCCTCCACCATTCCGGACACCTACCGTTTCGGACAGCTACCGTTTCGGACGTCCATCGTGCCGATGTCGACCCCTCCGGATGTCCACCTCTCTGGACGTCCCCCTCCGGACGTCCATCCGTCCGGACGTCAGCGCGCCCAGGAGCAGCCGCCCCTCCGTCCTGGCCACCCCCTCCATCCTGGCCGCCCTCCGTCCTGGTCACGCCGGGGCTGCCGCTCCCGCTGCCCGTGTCGCGGCCCGGGCCGCCGCAGCGAGGCCGCGGCGCGGGCTGGACAGGACCGGCACGGATGTCGTCGTCAGGTCCCGCGCCTGGGCCATGGAGGCCTGGGCGAGGACGACGGCGTCGGCTTCGTCACCGGTGACCGAGTCGGCGGCTTCCGCGACCGCCCGTAGGTACCCCTCGGTGTCACCGGCCTCGAAGCGGGCCCAGGCACCCGGCACGAGCAGGGGGCGCGCCCGGAGGCGGCGCCCGGCCCGTTCGGCCTCCTGATGGAGCAGGGCGACGGTCGGATCGAGGGTGCTCTCCACCGCCGCGACGACCACCACCCGGGGTCCCGCGGCCACCGCCTGGGCCGCCATCGGACGGTCGATGCGCAGCACGGGCAGCGCGCGTGCCGCACCGGCGGTCTCCGCGACCGCGCCGATGGTCGAACAGGTGCACAGGACCGCGCCCGCGCCTTCGGCCACGGCCCGGTCCAGCACCGTCGCGATGTCGCCGGCCACCGTCTCCGGGCCGCCCCGGCGGGCCCTGCGCAGCAGGCCCTCGTCGACGAAGTGCCGCAGCCGCAGCCGCGGGTGGTCCTGCTCGCGCAGGGCGTCGAACACCGGGACGTGCACGGGCGAGGTGTGCAGCAGCGCGAGCACGGCGGGCACGGCCGGAGCGCGCGGACCGGCCGGTGCGGACGGCACGGCGGGCTCCCCGATCGTGCTCAGAACCGCCCCGGATGCGCCGCCAGCCACTCCTTGGCGGCCTGCCGCATCCCGGGGGCGGGCGCGGGGGCCTCGTCGGGGTGACGCTCGGCCCACTTGGTGACGTACGGGCACAGCGGGGCCACGGCGACGCCCTCGCGCTCTGCCGTCGCGTACAGCTCGCGTGCCAGGGAGCCGGCGATGCCCCGGCCCTCGTGGGCCGGTTCCACGATCGTGTGGACCGGAACGAGGGCACGCCCGGGCGTTTCCAGGACGAAGTACTCGATACGGCCGACCACTTCACCCTCCGCGCCGGCCTCGAGCCGGCCGGCCTCCCGGTCGTCGCGGATCTCGATGTCACTCATGGGAAATCTCCTCGCAGTGCCCGGACGGCCGCCGCCCGGGGTGGGTGTCGGGTCAGGCGGGCACGGACCGCGGGCTGCGTTCCTGGTCCGAGCCGGGCACGGGGGCGGACGGATCGGCGCCCAGCTCCACGATCCGGTTGTCCGCGTCCACGTGCACCACCTGCGGCACGAGGGCCCGCGCCTCGGCGTCGGTGACCTGGGCGTAACTGATGAGGATCACCAGGTCCCCGGGGTGCACGAGGTGAGCCGCGGCCCCGTTGATCCCGATGACCCCCGACCCGCGCTCGCCCTCGATGACGTACGTCTCCAGACGCGAACCGTTGGTGATGTCGACGATGTGGACCAGCTCTCCGGGCAGGAGATCGGCGGCGTCGAGCAGATCGGCATCGATGGTCACCGAGCCGACGTAGTGCAGGTCGGCATGGGTCACGGTGGCGCGGTGGATCTTGGACTTGAACATGGTACGAAACACGGAGGAACTCCCGGTTTGTCTGCTCCCTGCCTGCTTTTGCGGGTCAAGGGCGTTGTCCGCAGGGTACAACCATTCGCAAGTCCGGTCAGCTGTCGCCAGGTGTTTTCCGGACTCACACCGACTCGTTGCTGACTGCCCTGGATGAATGATCAGGCCAGGGCCGGACTGTTCCACTCGCTCGGTTCCGATCATAAGAGGGGACGCAAGGCAAGCGCCTTCCTACCGTTCAGCTCGTGCTCCTGCCCGCCAGAGCATCGAGTAGGACGACGGCCTCACCGCGACTCAGCAACTCGTGGAAGCGCTCGTTGCGGAAGGTGCGCAGGCACGCGTAGCAGCTGCTCTCCTGTCCGCACTCGCATCCGCCCACGCGTGCGAGTGCGGCCTCGACGACCGGTTCGAGGTGCTCGCCGATCCGGATCACGTTTCCTGCCCCGCCGGGTGTGGTGTCGAAGAGCAGCAGCGAGGGCATGCCGTCGGTTCCGGTGTGGACCGTGCCGTCGATGTCGTCCCTGCTGATCTCCAGGTGGGTGGCCGCGCCTTCCAGCAATGCGTAGAGACCGGAACGGAGGGTTTCCTGCGTCGCGCTGAGGGCGGTGAACGGGTCGAAGTGGATCTGGAGGAAGTCCGTCTGGTACCGGTGCGCGAGGGAGACGACCCGGAGCGGTCCGGTGCACTGCGCGTCCTTCAGCAGATGAGGGTGTGCCGCGCCCCGGGACCCCGCCCGCGCGTGCGGACGACCCCAGCCGCACCAGTCACAGATCTCGTACCCGGCGCCGCCCGGCCCTTCCGAGACGACGACCATCTCGCCCCGGGCACCCGCCGACCAGGCCGTGGTGTGTCCGGAGGCGAAGACGGTGGTTCCCTCGTGGACGTCCGCGGTGTCGGTGGACATGTGGACGTCGCCGTGCCAGGAGCGGCGCGGCGGTGTCTGTCCCGGGCTGCGCTGGGGTCCGCGTGCGGCGACGAAACCGTAGACCGGCTCGACGTAGCGACGCGGCGCGGAGGTGGACAGTGTGCCGCAGGCGGTGCAGGTGGGATCGACGGGCTCGGTGGCCTCACCGTAACGGCCACAGGTGTCGCACACGGTGTAGTAACGGCTGACCAGTTCGCGGTCGGGCAGGCGGTAGACGCCCGCGGACGCCCACAGACGGCCGCCCGCCACGATCTCGGCTCCCGGCGCGTACTCGTGGACGGCGGCACTGAGATCGCGGGTGAGTTCGAGCTGACCCGATACGGCGCCGCTGTCCTGCGGGATGCGCAGTTCGACGGTGTCCACAGGGAAGCCGTACTTGGGCAGGACGTTGCGGTTGGCCAGGACGCCGAGGAGGTCACGGTGCGTCAGGTTACGGATGACCTTCTCGTACATGTCCGCCAGCCGGTACTTGCGGGCGGCCACCGCCTGGTCGCGTCGTTCGCTGTAGGCGGTGACGTCCTGGTCGAGGATCTGTCCCGCCGCCCGCAGCAACCGGTCCAGTTCACCGACCCAGGAGCCCGACTCCACGTCGATCTCGTCCTGGACGCTTGCGGGAAGCACACGGCGAATCGAGGCCGCCACACTCTCCGGGACGGGCGTGAGCCAGTCGCGCACGAGGTGCGCGGCGGTCTCGCCTGTGGTGTCGTCCGGCAGGAAGAACTCTCCCGCCTTACGCCAGATGCGGCCCCGTTCCTCCTTCATGGCGCGGAAGAACGCGGCGAGGGCGATCGAGTGGGCGTGGCGGCGGTCGATCCGGACGTTGTCGACGGGAACGATCGGGGCCCGGACCTCTCCGGCGATCATCCGGTGGGGTTCCGCGAACCGTGCGAGGTCGTGGGGGCGTCGCTGGGCGTAGGTGAGGACGAGCGCGGCGGAGTCCGCGCGCCGGCCGGCGCGTCCGGCCCGCTGCACGTAGTTGGCGGTGGAGGGCGGCATGTTGCGCAGGACGACGGCCTGCAGTTCGCCCACGTCGACGCCGAGCTCGAACGTGGTGGAGCAGGAGAGGGCGTTGACCTGCCCACGGACGAACTCGCCCTGGATCTCGGCCGCCTTCTCACCGGTCCACTGGGCCGTGTGTTCCTGGGCGCGCAGCGGAACGGGATCGAAGGTGCGGTAGAGGCGACGGAGGTGGCCGTCCGTCTCAGTGGTCGGCTTGTACTCCTCGAGGCGGCCGGTGCAGCGCAGGGTGGGGCACACCCCGCGTACGGAGACGGCGACGACCCGGCGGCAGCGGTCGCAGGCGTACAGCGGCTCGCTGTCCTCGGTGACGGGCCGCAGACGCAGCCAGGCGTGGTCGAGCCGACGGACCGCGCCGATGCCGGACTGGTTCTCCCCCTTCATCCAGTCGATGAGGTGGCCGGTGGTGAGGTCGGTCCACAGCCGGCCCAGGATCTCCAGGGCGGTCCCATGCCGGTCGCTCCGGAGTCCGAGGGCTTCGAGCACCCGCTCCAGGTAGTCGACACGCCGGTTGGAGACGCCCGCGGCACTGGGCAGCCAGCTGATCACCTTGCGCTTGGCGTCGGACCCCTTGGAACGGACCCAGACGGGCCCGCGGCGCGGGGCGAACGCCTCGTCGCCCGCGTCAACGTCCTCGGGCATGGTGAGCGCACCCTGGTTGCGCACGGTGCGCAGCAGCTCCTGCACCAGCCACCAGGCCTCGTCGTCGGTCAGGCCGAGGGAGGTGAGTGCGGCGGGCGGCTGCCAGAAGGGCTCGCGGTCGAGGTCGACCCGGAGCAGTCCGAGGCCTTCGAGCGACTGGCGGTCGTCGATGCTGAGCACTTCCTGCATCACCCACAGGGCGACCTCGCGCTGCTTGGCCTGACGGGAGTCGTTGCGGCGGAAGACGCCGGCGTGGTCGGCGGCGCGGATGGTGTGGGCGACGAGGTCGTCGATGTGCAGCGGCTCGTCGGGATCGGGGCAGCCCTTCAGGGCGGCCTGGGTCATCAGGCGCCGGTGCTGGATACGGGTGTACGACCCCTCGAGGTAGGGGGCGAAGTAGGCGGCGGCCTGACGGCTGTCGCTGAAGAACAGCAGCTTGCGGCCACGTCCCGGCAGCACGGCGGCGGGTCCGTCGGTCGCCGGGGGCAGCGCCTGGTAGAGGGCGGTGCCGAGGACCGAGGCCGCGGCCTCGTTGCCCGTTTCGAAGAGACGGATCATGCCGTGGCCGCTGGCGCCGCAGGCGAGGCAGGAGGCCGGGGTTCCCTCGCGGGTGTCGAGCTGGTGGACGCGGCGCAGTTCGGTCCCCCGGCAGTCGTCCGCCGTGCAGACCGCCGTTCCGGCGGGGTACACGGTGGCGCAACGGGTGCACAACCTGCGTTCACTGAGTCCGCCCTTGGCGCTCTCGCCGAGGGTGTCGTCGTCCTCGTCGATGCCGGCGCCCGAGTCGTCCCCGTCCAGGAGCAACCAGGTGTGGGGCTTGTCAGGGGACTTGCGGTGCGCGAGGCGGGACCGGGCGCCGGGCCCGCCGAGGGTGCCGTGCAGGTGGACGGCACCGCAGCGGCGGCAGGCGCCCAGCTCGAAGGAGGGCCGTGCGCAGTGCGGGCAGACCTCGTGGCGGGCCAGGTCGAGGTGGGGACCGTCCGGAGCGAGGCAGGTGAACGCGCCTTCGGTCGCCCGTGCGAAGAGGTGGTAGCGGGCGGAGAGAACGGGGGCACCATCGGTGTCCGTCACTTGACTCGCGAGCTGGATGAGCGCGGTGAGCGCGGCCGGTCCCACCGGATCGCCGGGGAAGACGGCCTGGGCGATGTCACGCACGGGCCGGGGCCCCTCGGCGAGGGCTCGGCGCAGGGCGGCGGTGCCGGCTTCGGCGGCGAGGGCGGCGGCCGGGGTGGTGTCGGCGGGCAGCCCGTGCATGCGTGCGGCCGACACGATCTCGGGGCCGGGGTCGGCCGTGGCGGCCAGGCGCAGGTACTCGGTGATCGGCAGCGGTCCCCAGTGCGGGCCGTCGGGCGTGGCCACCCGTGTCGCGGTGACGAGGTCCTGTAGAGCGGGGTCGTCGGCGTCCCAGTGGAAGGGGACGTCGAAGAGGGCCTGGGCGAAGGCGGTGACGGCGGCGGGGTTCTCCTCCGCGCCGACGGTGGCGCTGGTGGCGATGGCCTGGATGTCGCGTCCTTGGCCCACCCGGTCCTTCAGCCGGCGCAGCAGCATGGCCAGTTCGGCGCCGCGTGCCCCGTCGTAGACGTGGGCCTCGTCGACGACGATGAACTTCCAGCCGCCCGCGTGGTCTCCTTCGAAGAGATCCATGTCCTGGGGGCGGAGCAGCAGGTACTCCAGCATGGCGTAGTTGGTGAGCAGGAGATGGGGCGGGGTGGCGCGCATCTCGCGGCGGCTGAGCAGTTCGTTGGGCAGGCGTGGTTCGCCGGGGTTGAGCTGCTCGAAGGTGTCGGCGGCTCGGCGCGGGTCGTCCTTGGTATCGCCCGTGTAGCGGCCGAAGGTGATGTGGGGGGCTGCGGCGAGCAGTCGGCGCAGGCGCTTCATCTGGTCGTTGGCCAGCGCGTTCATGGGGTACAGCAGGAGAGCGCGGACGCCGGGGCCGAGGGTGCTGCGGGCGTGTTCGGCGGCGAGCGCGTTGAGGATGGGCAGCAGGAAACTCTCGGTCTTGCCGGAGCCCGTGCCGGTGGCGACGACCAGGTTGTGTCCGGCCGTGGCCTTGCGCAGTGCCTGCTCCTGGTGCCGGTACAGGGGGCGGTCGGCGGGCAGGGCGGGACCCGTCAGCTGCCGGAACGCCGGATCCAGTACGCCTTCGCCGATGAGTTCGTTCAGGGTGGCGCCCGGCGCGTAGGCGGGGGTGGCCTCCAGCAGGGGGCCCTTGGTGAGCAGCGGGCTGGTGTCGATGGCCTGGGCGAGGGCCTCGGCCAGGCGGGGTTCCCGCAGGGGCAGCAGGGAGCGCAGATAGCGGCGGTAGGTGTCGCTGATCAGTGTGGACGTGGCGAGCGGGTCGAGGCTGTGCACGGGTTGACTCCGGGTCTGCGGCGGGCGGGGCGGGGGCGGCTGTGGGGAACGACGGTCGAAGGCCGGTACGGCTCCCGTCGGGACGGCTGTCTCCGGCCGGGCTCAGCTGGTGGCCTGTACGGTCTCGGCGGCGACCAGGCATTCCGCGAGGGCGAGGTCGACGGCCGTGAGGTCGGGCGCGTGGACGGCCACGGACGTCCACAACGGCCGCAGTCCCCGCTCCAGTCCGACGGCTCTCGGGTCTCCCACGGCGGCGAGTCGGGCGATCAGCGCGCATCCCAGCGAGAACTGGGGCACCCGCATCCACGCCTCATCGGGGCCGCGCAGCGAACCCGGCCCCCGGTCACGGAACGCCGTGGCCAGGAGGGGGTGTCCGTCGCCGAGGAAGTTCTCGACGGCCGTCAGCCACTCCTCCCACTCCTCACGCACGGCGTAGTACTGAAGGGTGCGCCGGTCGCGGAACGCCTGCCAGGCGGCTGCGGCCCGGGTGTCCGTGTCCAGGAGGCCGCGCGGCACGACACCCGCCGTGCGCCACACGGCCTGCTGCTGGATCTCGGGAAGCTCGTTCAGGGCTCGGGCGTGGGCGTCGAACCGGCCGACGGTGCGGCTGGGGTCGCCCTGCCCGGAAAGGATCGCCGTACCGACACGGCCCAGGAACTGTCCCACCTCGTCCAGGAGTTCCTTCTCCTCCCGGTACAGCTCGTCGATCCCGTAGGTCGGGTCGCCGGACAGGTACGGCAGCAGCGGCGCCGTGAGCAGCAGCGCGCACAGGGGCGCTCGCCTCCAGACGGGGCGGACTCCGGCTGGATCCGTCACCTCCCGGATGCGCAGGGCGGCCAGGCCGCTGCCCACCAGCGCGGCGGCCAGCTCGCCGGAACGCAGGGAGCTGTCGGCCGCACCCAGGAGGGCGTCGGGCCCGGCCTCCCCCAGCGCCTGCAGGCACTCTGCCGGTGCGCTCTCCTTCGCCCCGCACGCCTGCAGGTCCCGGCCGCGGGCGGCCACGATCCACTGGTACGGAACGGCGTCGGTGCCGCGCGGCAGTGTTCCGCGTCCGCCCAGGTACTCCGTGGTCCGGGCCGCGACGGTGCCGTCGACGACCGAGGACGTCCAGGGGGAACGGCGCAGCACCAGGGTGTCGCTGTCACGCAGGTGGGGCCAGGAGGGCGCGGCGTCGGCCGTGTGGGTCCCGGCGTGCAGGCTCATGACGAGCGGGCCGGCCGACCGCCAGGCGGCGGGCAGCGGGATACGACCGCTGTCGTCGACCGGCACGCTCAGCGGCTGCCGCCACGGGGCGAGGACCTGGTAGAGCCGGGCGGTCAGCTCGCCGGGATGGCGCAGCCCGCGCAGCAGCAGTCCGGTGCCGTCCGGTACGACGTCCTCCGCGATGGGCTGGGTGCGGACGGTGCCGACGTGCACGTCCTGCCCCGCGACCAGCAGCCGCAGTTCGGCTTTGGCGCAGTCGCGGACGGTGTCCGTCAGGGCGGCCAGGGAGTAGCGCAGGTCGCCCCTGCGGGTCCGGACGCGCCGCTCCGGCTGCAGGCTGACCAGGGGCGTTCCCTCGACGACAAGCACCAGTTGGGGAGTTGCGGCCACAGCCTGCTCGGGCAGGCGCACGGTCAGGGCGCTGTCCCGCGCCAGGTCGGCCGCGTCGATGTCGAGCGGCCGGATCGACCAGGGAAGAGGACTGCCGTCGAGTTCCAGGCGGACCTCGGAGTACGGGACGAGCGCCTGGACCCGGAACCCACGCGCACCGTCGCGCAGGACGAGGTCCCTGGTGATCTCGTACGGGGCGAACTCGACCGCGCTCCGGGAGACGGTGACCGATCCACCGGCACGGAGGTCCAGTCGTGTCGGCACCAGTCCGCCCTGTGGGGCCAACAGGCGCCACTCGGCCGAAGGCGTGGCCTCGACGCCTTCGGCCAGGAAAGCGGTGAGACGACGCCGCCCCCCGCTGCCCAGGACGGTGGACGAGGATCTCGTACGGGCCGAGCAGTGGGCCGGGAACGTGCTCCCAGGGGTCGAGGAGGGCGCCGGGCGGGCCGGTGCGGCAGGCCAGGATCGCCTCGTGGCCGGGACGGCGCACCTCCACCTGCCAGTGCTGTGCCTCCGGCTCCCCAGGCCGGCGCCGGAGCCGGAGCGCGGGCCGCCGGTGCCACACCGGTACTCCGTCCTCACCGGTGAGCCAGGGCAGCGTCGCACCCCCTTCCCAGCCGAACGACCGCCCGACGGCCACCTCCAGCCACCTGCCCGGCGCGGCTTCGGAGGTACGGAGCCGGGTCACGCCGACCAGGGACACCTGGCTCAGGGTCCATCCGCTCCAGCCGTACGGGGTGGGCAGTTCGACGACCGCGCCCTGCACGCCCTCCGTCTCCAGGGTGCCCACGTGCAGCAGGTGGATCTCGGTGGCGGGCAGCGGCTCGTCGAGGGGGATGCGATGACCGTCGGCGGCGAAGGCCAGCAGGACGGTGTCCGGGTCGACGACGGCCAAGGCGTGGGCGGTGCCGGCCGGGTCGGTGGTCTCGACGCGGCGTACAGGGCCGGGCAGAACCCAGTGCGGCGGCGACGCGGTGAACGACTCACCGTCGGCCGCCAACTGCCAGGCGGCCGCGTCCGGACCGCCGGGCAGGGTCAACATGACGCTGCCGGCACCGGGGCCGAGGCGGAGTTCCGGAGGGGTCGTGGCATGCCAGGGGACGAGGTCCGGTGGAGGGGCGCCCACCGCTGTGGTGGTCGGTGGGCACCAGGTCCAGCCCAGCGAGCGGGCCGCCTCCTGTGCGGCCGCAATCCAGTCCGCGTCAGTCGTCGGTGGGCCCGAGGCGGCGCGACGGCGGCCGAGTTCGGGCCGGGCCTCGACCACGCGTGCCCGCGCCTCGGACAGCATGTGTGCGAGGTTGGGGGTGCCCCCCTGCGAGCCGAACACCACGCCGTGGATCGTGCACGCGGGCCAGCGTGTGAACACGGCGTCTCGTTTCAGGCCGGACCGCTCCGCGAGCAGAACATAGGCCACGAGCGCCTCCAGGACGAGTGCGGTCCGCCGGTCGACGGAGTCGACCCCGCCGACAGTCTGCGGCTCCCCCGCCTCGCGCCACGCCCGCTCGCAGTCGTCCAGCAACTGCGCGGGATCCACCAGCATGCTTCCCTCCCCGACCGAGCCCTACCTTCTTGCGGTACGGACCGGTTAATGTTTACCGTTTTACCATTCCTTCACGTCAAAGACACACAGACTCCGCGTGCGGCTTCGGACGTTCCACGTTGTCAGTGGCGGGTGGTCCAATACGAGAGGGCTCATTGCACCGCTGTTCAGCACATGGGGGGCACGTCGATGACGACCAACGTAGAGGCCGCGACGCCGGCCGCGCTGCACGCCGAGCTCTTGGCGGCGGCAGGTCCGAAGCGGGTTCTGACTCTGGCAGCCTTGCGGCGGCTGCTGCTCGGCGTGAACAAATCCGCGCTGACCGAGGCATTGAGCCGGGTCGTAAGGGAGGGTGTCACGCTCCCTCCCGCCGTGGCAGCCCAGTTCGGGGTACCGGCCGACGGTGAAGCATCATCCGGGCCGAACCGCTCTATGCCCGCACGGACGCCGGACGAGCCCTCCCACCTATCCGGACTCCCCGCCATACCTGCGCAGAAGGCTCCCGGGCCTCGCTTCACCCTGGAGTTGAGCCCGGACAGCCGACTCGACCTGACCGCCTTGACGGCACGAACGCTGCGGCCGGACCCGGTTCCGTTCGCGCCGACGCCGAAGTCGCCGCCGCGTCCGCCCTCCCGGGAGACTGACGTGGGTTTCGAGGACTCCCCCACCGGACGACCCGTGTTCAACCCGCTGAAGTACTACCGCAAGATGATTGCCGCGTACCCGCTGCTCTCCCGGCAGCAGGAAGCGGAACTGGCCCATGCCATCGAGGCAGGACTGCTGGCGCGGGAGAAACTGGACGAGGGCGGCCGGAAGATCGCACCCAAGCTGCGCCGTGAGCTCGGACAGCTGGTGGAAATCGGGGAGCAGGCGTTCACCGACTTCGCCCAGGCGAATCTTCGGCTGGTGGTGAGTATCGCCACCTGGTACACAGGACGTGGGCTGGACCTCATGGATCTGATCCAGGAGGGCAACATCGGCCTGCTGCACGCGATCGACAAGTTCGACCACCGCAAAGGCTTCAAGTTCTCGACCTATGCCGTGCCCTGGATCCGCCAGGCGATCCAGCGGGCCGTGGCCGACCAGAGCCGCACCGTCCGGCTTCCGGTGCACGCCCACGATACGGTGACCGCGTTGAGCAAGGCAGCACGGAACCTCGGCTACACCGTCCCGCAGGACGCCCTTCCGGCAGTAGCCGCTCAGGCGGGCGTCCCTCTGCCCGAGGCGCAGACCTTGCTGTCCCGTGTGCGCCGGACGGTTCCGCTGGAGGACTTGGCCGAGGCGATCGGTGACGACGCGCTGCACGAAGAGGTCGACCGGAGCATCCGCGGGTCGCACTGGCGGGAATCCGACACCTACTACAAAGACCTGTCTCCGGAAGAGGTCCACCGCATCCTCGACTGCCTCAGCGCACGAGAACTCCATCTGATCACCCTCAGGCACGGGCTCGATGGCGGGCCCGAACTGACCCTGGATGCCATCGGCCAGGCCCTGGGAGTCACGAGGGAGCGCGTACGCCAGGTCGAATCCAAGGCCATGACGAAGCTGCGCGAGCGCACTTGGGAGTACCTCCACCCCCCAGTCGTTGCCACTCCGCCGCCCGCGATCGTCGAACCGCGTACCGTCCCCGTGGATCCACCGGTGGAGCTCGACGACGAGCTCCACGTGACCCGGAAGGTCCACAAAAGCGGGCAGATCATGGTGGACCGACAGACCATAGACGTCGGTATGCGGTACTGCGGCGCGACCGTCACCGTACTGCTCGAGGACGAATGGTTTCGGGTGCTGTTCGAGGGGCGCCCGATCGCGGCCACTCCCCGGCGGCACCGTCCCGGGTCCCGCACGATTTACGGCACCGCCGGCTGAGCCGCAACACGACCTCACTCCGGCAGGAATTCGCTGCCTCGCCCGCTGTACGACACGTACAGCGCCTCCCTGGCCCGGGTGCAGGCCACGAAGAGCAGGCAGCGTTCGGCTGCCAGGTCGGTGGCGTTCTGGAGGCCGTCCACGTCGGCGGGGGTGACGGCCGGAGGGAACGGGAAGGCGCTCGCGGTCGCCCCGGCGACGGCGACGCACCGGTACTCCAGCCCCTTCATGCTGTGCAGGGTCGACACCCGCACTCCGACCGCGCTGTCGGGTTCGCCGTCACGCACCCGAACCACGGGAATATCGGCCGCGGTGAGCCGATCGGCGAGCCTGCCCGTCAGGGTGTTGAAGCGGGCGCAGACCGCGATGTCCGACGGGGCGACTCCGGCGTCCGTCCAGTTGCGCACCTGCCGGACGACGGCGTCGGCCTCCTCGTTCTCCGTCCCGTGTCCCTCGCACACCGGGTGGGCGCCGTGCAGCAGGGAGCGGTAGCCGGTGAGGGTGTCGTGGCCGTCGCCGGTCAGGTCGGCGACGGGTTCGCTGTCGAGGAGGGAGCGGGACCAGCGCAGGATCTCCTCGGTGGAGCGGTAGTTGACGCGGAGTCTTCCGCTGCGGCCCGCGACGGCGATGCCGAGGGAGCGCAGGGAGACGCGGGCGTCGTAGATCCGCTGATGGGGGTCGCCGGTGACGAACAGGTCGTCGGGGCCTTCCGGGACCAGTGCGCGCAGCAGCCGCCACTGCGCCGGGTGCAGGTCCTGTGCCTCGTCGACGACGACGTGGCTGTACGACGGTCCCGCGCCGGGTTTGTCCCGCAGCAATCGGGCCGCCTCGGCGCAGAGCTGGAGCCAGGTGTGCGACCGGGTGCGCGCCAGCTCCTCCTCGAAGAGGGTGACGGCCTGCCAGATCCGCCGCCGCTGGGCCCGCCCGAGCGCGCTGCCGCGTCCGCGTCGCTCGCACGCGAGGTACTCCTCCTCACTGCGCAGGTCCTGGGCGAGGACCACATGCCGGTACTCCTGCGACAGGAACGCCTCGTTCCAGGGCAGGTCGAGACGGCGGAGCAGACGCTGCCAGCGGGTCCGCTCGTCCTTGTCGCCGAGCGCGCCGCCGGGGTTGCCCCGCAACTGCCGTACGGTGCGGTGGGCGACGGCGTCTACGGTGGTGACGTCGACGCGGGCGAGCAGTTCCTCGTCGTGGTCGAGCAGCAGCGCGAGACTGCTGTGCAGGGAGCGGGCCAGGGCATTGGTGTAGGTGGTGAGGAGGATCCGCGTGTCCGGGGCCCGGTCCAGCAGGTGCTTGACGCGGTGCAGGGCGACGACCGTCTTGCCGGTGCCCGGTCCGCCGGTGATCTGAGCCGGGCCGGCGTAGGCGGGCCGGTAGGCGATGCGCCGCTGGGTGGGGTGGAGGAAGATCCGCCAGGCCGCGAAGGGCTTGGCCAGGATGTCGGCGAGCTCGTCGGCTCCGGTGACGAGCGCGATCCGGCTCCTGGTGCGGGTGACGGCGGCGGCCAGGTACTCTCCGGCAGTGTCGTCCGCGGCCTCGGGCTCCTTCTGCCGCACGGCGACCAGCTCGCGGTAGATGTCGTTCGGGTCGAGGCCGTCGGCGAGCAGCCACAGCGCCTCGAACTGGTCCTCCGGCATCAGCGAACCGAACGCCTCCAACTGCGCCTTGCTGGTGACGGTGCGGGCGGCGCGCAGCGTGACGTCGTCGATGCCGAGGTGCCGCAGCACGGTGTCCGACCAGGGGGTGAACAGGAGTCGGGGAGCGGCGGCGGCCTCCTGCGCGAAGAGCGGGGTGATCTGCTCCATCGCGGTCAGGTCGCGCACCTCCAGGCAGCGGGTGACGCTGTTGACCGTGTAGAGCCGCCGCTTGGCCCAGGAATAGGCCTTGTCGTGGCTGACGACGTGCACAAAGACGAAGAGGTCGCTGCCGTCGTCGGGCGCGAGCAGCACGATCCGCAGTCCGTCGTCGACGCGTATCGTGCGCATCCGGGGATCGCGGGAGCTGACCACCGACTCCAGGTGCAGCCCCTTGTCCGCGTGCAGCTGCGCGACCGTCAGCTGCTGGAACTTGGCCATCGCCTTGTGGACGCGGGCGCG
Organism: Streptomyces sp. NPDC006743; assembly: GCF_040703815.1. Lineage (NCBI taxonomy): Bacteria > Bacillati > Actinomycetota > Actinomycetes > Kitasatosporales > Streptomycetaceae > Streptomyces > Streptomyces sp. NPDC006743. Next base: position 193,800 of record NZ_JBEYJA010000007.1, read on the forward strand.
GGCCGGCCGGTCCAGCCGGTCGACGCCCTCCCAGAACGTGTTGGTGATCGCGATCTGCGGCATGCTCCCCACCCTTGTCGGCGTCGACCCACGGTACTGCTGTTGACTGAGTTTACGAAAGGCATGATGATCGTCGCGCATGATGCCGCACATCGCGTGGGCGCCTTGAGTACGGGAGTAGAGCATGGCTCTGGAGTCGTCGGCCGATTTCTTCGGTCCGCCCGGTGACCCGCTGGACGAAGTGATGGCACGACTCCGGCCCGGCTTCGTACCGAGCCCCGAGGACGTCAACCTCCTTTTCGAGGCCGCTCGCACGGTTCAGCGCGCGTTCGAGGAGGTCGGGCGGGCGAACACCGTTCTGGACGAGGTCTCCGACCTCGGTGAGCAGATCGGGGCGGCGCTGAAAGACGGCCTGAGCCGGCGGTCGCGGACGGAGATTCCCGTCCTGCTCAGCGCTCTGCGCGCCCAGGCGGCGCGCGTCGAGCGGTCCGAAGCGGTGCGCACGGTCGCCAACCGCATCCTCGGCAACGACGACGGGGACGAGCCCGAGTCCCTCGATCCCGTCCCCGCCCTCACCTCCGACCTTCTGCCCCGGGTTCCCTCGGTCTACGACGACGAGGAGGAACCCGGCAGCAGCCTCGCCGACCTGTGGGAGCGCCAGGAGCGGCTCGAGCGAGTCCAGGACCGGGTCCGCCGGGAGCGCGTGGAGCGCGTCGCCGCCCACCTCGTCTCCCTCGCGGAGAAGGTCGTCGACCGCTCCTTCACCGACACCCGGTTCACCCGGGCGGCGCTGGACGAGATGGACCGCGCCTACGCCTTGTGGTGTGCGTGCCTTGACGAGGCTTGAGGGGAGGCTTCGCCGCCTTCACTTCGCGCAGGCGGATCCTCGGCCTTCGGATCGCCGGCCTCGCCGTGCGGCGTCGTGGACTGCTCCGGCCGTCCCCGGAAGGCGGCTCCCTTAGCGGTCCGCGATTCGACGCGATCCACGATGCGTTCGATGACGCGTTGGGGGTCCTTCCACTTCATCGCCAGCCGGTCGTGGTCCATTCCGTGTTCCGAGATGATGTCCCGCAGTTGTTCGAGGTCGAGTTCGCCCAGGCACGAACGGAGCCCCGCCTCGCCGGACTCGGCGAACACCGTGAACGGCTCGATCACTCCCGGAGCTCGCCGACTCCGCCTCGGGCGTTCGGCCGGGCGGGGTGTGGTCTGCGGCTCGGGAGGGGCGAGGGCCTTGCCCAGCGCCCGGGCGAAGCGTGGCGTGCGTGCGGCTTCGGACGCCACCACACCGAGGACGCGCGCAAGGGTCGCCGCGAGCTCCGGATCGGACGCACCGAGCTTGATCAGGACTTCTTCGGCCTCCCGCGCCTGGGCGTACAGGGGGCTGTTGTCGTCGGGCCGAGTTTCGCTCTGCTCGGTCACGCCTTCTCCTCGACCAGCTCGATGAACTCCTTCGTCATGGAGCGGAAGGCCTTGTACTCCCCCTGGTAGCCGTACTTCTGTCGCAGCGTGCTGCGATCGACGAACTCTGCGGAACCCGCGATGTTGTCCCTCTCGGGGATATAGGTCGGCAGCACCTCGGGGAGTTTGTCATCGGCTTCGAGTCGAAGGATCGTGTTCCGGTGGACCGCCGAGGCCGCCCGGTACTTCGTCACAACGATGCCGATTTCGGCGATCGGATGCGCGTTGTCGTCGGCGAAAGCCCGTACGTGCCGCTGGATCTGAGGAATACCGTAGGTCGAAAGGACGTCCGGGATCGTGGGGATGATGTATCCGTCGGAGATGCGCAGACCGTTCAAGGTGACGATTCCGAGGTTGGGCGGGCAGTCGACAAGAACGTAGTCATAATCGTCGATGATCTTCCACACCGCCTTACGCAGAAGGTCGGTCGGATTGTTGGAGTAGAAACGACCGGACGACATGGAGGCCAGGCGGTCCTGGACGTCGATGAGGTCCAGCGAGGACGGCAGGAGATCCACCCTCCTGACCGCCTCCACCGGCGAGACGTTGCGCTGCAGCGTCTTCCCTAGGTCGAACTCCGGAGCCTCACCCTCGGGCCGAAGGCCGTCCTTGAACAAGGTGGCCAGCGTGTACCCGTTGTCGTTGAGGTTCTCCCACTTCTTCTCCCCGATGAGGACCGTCGTCAGGTTCGTCTGCGGGTCGAGGTCGATCACCAGGACCCGCTTGCCGAACTCGGCGGAGAGGAACTCCGCGAGACCGGCCGTGGTGGTGGTCTTCCCGACGCCACCCTTCAGATTGATGGTGGAGATGACATACGCCATGTACTTCTTCCTTCGCTTGAGATAGTGGCGAATCCGACCCGCCCTGAAGACAGGTCCGCTGCGGAGTTCCGCAAGGGGGGCCGGGAATCGCTTGTCGCGGTTGCGCCAATTCGCGACGACCGTCCGGCTGACACCGGCCATTTCCGCCACTTCGAACAGTCCGACGAGCTCGTCGTCCGACCTGGACGTGCCCTGCATGACACCTCCCGTGAACGGCTTTCACGTTCACCCATCAAGCGTGAAGGTCGTTCACATGCACCGTCAATGGCCAACGTCCCCCTGTGGGTGCGCGGTTGAATTCGCGCGCCCCCCGGTCGCGCATTCACGCCGGTGATGTTCGGCCCAGACCGTCTTCCCGCCGGGATGGTGTGGCTCGCAGCCCCAGGCGTCGGCGAGTGAGGCGACGAGGAGCAGGCCCCGCCCGGACTCGCCGTCCGCGTCGGCTTTCGCCGGCACAGGCAGATGGTCGCCCCGGGCGTCGGTGACCTCGATACGGAGGGTGGTGGGACTCAGGACGAGGGCGAGGCGCGCGTCTCTTCCCCGCACCCGGCCGTGCCGGGCCGCGTTCGCGGTCAGTTCGGCGATGAGGAGGGACGCCGCGGCCGTGCTGTCGTCGTCGGTCTGCGGCCATCCCGGCTGTTCGGAGAGCCAGCGCTCGGCGGCATGGCGCGCGGTGTGCGCGCCGCGTGCCGTGGTGGGGAACAGGGTGCGGAAGTGGCCTGTGACGACGATCGGTTCACCGGGTGCGGTGACGGTTTCCTGGTTCACCTCACCGAGGGTGACCGAGCCGTCCTACTGTGTGGAGCACTCCGGACAGTACGCGGGGTGACTGTCCCGGTGCGGACGGTGCGGTGTACGGGCGTACGGCCGTGACATGGCCGTGCTGTCGCCGGTTCGTCCTCGGTACAAGGAAACAGGGTGGTGGTACGGCATGGCAGCACAGCCGGGTGCGGAGGTCCCCACGAGCGGCGAGGCGGACGGCATGGACGAGGTCGCGGACCTGTTCCGGGCGCTCGGCCGGCAGATCAAGGTGGCCCGGGAGCGGGCCGGTCTGAGCCAGAAGGAACTGGGCGACCGGCTCGGGTACGGGGAGGAGACGATCTCCTCGGTCGAGCGGGCACGGCGGACGCCCCAGCCGGAGCTGCTGGTGGCGGTGGACCGGTTGCTGGAGTGCGGGGGCCTGCTGGCTTCCGCGGCGGAGGATGTGGAGCGGGCGAAGACGCGGCGGAGGGTGCGGCATCCGGAGTGGTTCCGGGACTATGCGCGGTTGGAGGCTGAGGCGGTTGAGCTACGCTATTTCGCCAACCAGGCGGTGCCCGGCTTGTTCCAGACCCCGGACTACGCCCGTGCCGTCTTCGCCAGCCGACAGCCGTTCTTCGATGAAGAGACCATCGAGCAGCGCGTAGCCGCGAGGATGGATCGGCAGGAGCTGATGACACGGTGGCCGCCGCCGACGGTGACCGCCATCATCCAGGAAAGCATCCTGCGACAGCCCTTCGGCGGGCCGGACGTACAGCGCGGACAGCTGGAGCATCTGCTACGGACAGGATGTTTGCGTCACGTGGAGATCCAGGTCATGCCGACTGCGAGTGAGGAACATGCTGGCATGGGCGGGCCGTTCACGCTGCTGACCCCAAAGGGCAAGCCACAGGTGGCCTACCTGGAGGTCCAGCACATCAGCCGCCTCATCACTGACCAGGAAGAGGTGCGTGTCCTGGCCGCAAAACATGGCAGCATCCGAGGACAGGCGCTCACCCCACGCGAGTCCCTGCGCCTGATCGAGAAGATGCTGGGAGACCTATGAACATCGAACAGCCCGCACAGCTCAAGTGGTTCAAGAGCAGCTACAGCGGCGACGAGGGCGGCGAATGCGTCGAGATCGCCGCCGACGCGACCGTCATACACGTACGCGACTCCAAGGAACGCGGTGGTCCTCAGCTCGCGTTCGCGCGGAGCGCATGGGCCGGATTCGTCGCGGACCTCGGGCGGGACCGGACCTGACCGGCCCGCCCGAGGTCACGCCACTCAGGCCTCGTGGCGCGGCCCCTCCCCCGGCGGCGGGTCCAGTACGGTCCGGTACTCGCCGCCGGCTGCCCGGGCCTGCGCCATGCGGTCGTAGACGTCGAGGATGAGGTCCTTGGTGCGGTAGGCGCCGCAAAGAGCCTCCTCCCGCTTCCTGACCGTGGGGAACGTGTCCATCACGTAGTCCACGTCCGCGCGGCTGAGCCCGTAGACGTGGAACAGGGCCGCGTCCAACTCTGCGCGAAGGAGTTCGCGACGCTCGTCATTCCATCGGAATGGTGCACCGTCGTCCCCGTGGTCCTTGGCGAAGGATGCCATGTCACGCGATGTGTAGGAGAGCTCCAGCACACGAGGCGCGATCCAGTCCGCCAACCGACCTGCCTTCGAACCGTTGAACGGCAGCTCTGTGTCAGGCAACGGCACCGGGAACTGCATGAGGTACCCGTAGGTCATGGACGTGCCAGCAACCTTCTGCCGTGCGACATAGTCGAAGGCGTACGTCGCCAGCATCCCGGTAAGTGCTGCGGCATCCGCCTCAACGAACATCAGCGGGAACTTGTGGCCAACGCCGTAGGCGGGGAGAGGCGTGCCAATCATCGTGCGGGTGTCAGTGGAGCGGGCCACGTCCCGCCACCCCATCAACCACCCGTGCCACCACTCCCGGTCCGCCAGCCGCGTAGCAACCCCCGGCCACATGATCCGGTTGCCCTTCTTGTCCCGCTTTCCCGAGTCCACGTCGAACTCCGGCACCCAGTACCGGGGCAGCGGCGCGAAGTCGGGGTCGTCGTGCTGTTCCGGCGTCACACGCGGCAGCGTGCCCATGTTGGCCTGGGCCTGGGTCTGGCCCTCGTAGGTGCCCAGGCGGTGGTCGAAGTGGTGGAGCATCTTCGCCTCGTACAGCGGGAGGTACCGCCGCTTGTCCTCAGCCTCAAGGCGGACGAACACGTTACCGGCGAGCCGCCAGCCCTCCGCCTCCAGTTCCTCCTTGCCCCGGAAGAGCTTGGAGTCGGTGGCCATGTTGAACAGGCCTTGACGGAAGGTCAGCCCCCAGGGGTTACTGCCGCCCCTGCCCCACTCGTCTGGCTCCTTCAGGAGAACCGGCACGCGGCTGTAAATGCCGAAGGTGATCTCCGCGTCACGCCGGGACTCGAAGATCGGAAGGTTCCCAGTATTCGGGTTGACCAGCAAGATCTCATCCAGGGGCATAGCGAAACGGCGCTCCGGAAGGTCCTCCATGTACCAGGTGCCAAACGCGAAAGACGCTTCCTCAACCAGCTCCTCCGGGCCCGTAACCGTGAGCAGGCAAAAACGCACACGATGGTCCACGTCCCGGCTCAGTACGAACGCCTCATTCTTAAAGTCCAGGAAGGACACCAGCCGCTGCGAGCGCACCAGATCGGAGAAGAACGGCGCGGTCGTCGCATCCGTGGCGATACCGGTCTGCAGGACAAGCCCGAACCGTCCCTTCGGCGCGATCCCCCATGAGGCCGCCTCCGCGAACAGCGGGTACGTGTTCAGCTTGCCGCGCGCCGCCAGCGGGAAGCGGCCGGACCAGCGCGCGAGATGGGAGAAGCCGTCGGACTGCCGCTTGTCGGCGACGTACTGAGCGTGCAGCTCCCGGTCCGTCTCCTCCTCGCTCTCCGCCAGCTTGTCGATCAAAGCCTGCCGTGCCGCCTGATTCGGGGCCTTGGCAATCTCCGGAGCAACGGTGGCGAAGTACTCCTCCGTCTTGAACTCAAGAGTCTCCCACGGCGGATTCCCCAGCACACAGCTGAACCCGCCCTGCCACCCGGTGCGTTCGTCCACGCCCGGCGCGTCCGGGTCCGCAGGGACCCGGAACACCTCGGGGAACTCCAGGTGCCAGTGGAAGAAGTGGTACTCCTCCCGCAGCCGCTCCAGTTCCTCCAGCGTGCCGTCCGGCAGGCTCACGCCGCCGTCCTCCGAGTGGAGCGCGAGCAGCGACTTGGTGGTGAGGGCGGGCGGCGTGGCGGTCGGCGTCTTCTTCCAGACGAACGCCGCACACCACGCGTCCGCGAGCTCCAGGGCGCGGACGTAGTCGGGGGACGTGGTCAGTGCGCGGTACTCGCGGGCCTGGCCCTGGACGTCCTCCAGGTCCTCCGAGTCCGCGCCGGTGATCAGGGAGACCTTCTCGCCGAACTCGGCGTTGGAGCCCAGGACGAACGGCTCCCCGGCGAACAGCTCCTCCTGGCTCACCCCGCGCCGCAGGGCCGCCCGCCACGCCGCGCGCTCCGACGCGTTCCGCTTCTTCAGGTCGGTGACGTGCTTGCGGTCGTCACCCTCCAGCAGCTTGAACGCATCGTCCGGCAGGCCGCCGGCCAGCAGCTTCGGGGTCGTGCCGAGCAGGCCGTTGCCGTGCTTGATGTGGGCGTCGAGGAAGGTGAGGGGCCGGCCCGGCTCCATCGCCTCGATCCACAGGGAGACCTTGGCCAGTTCGACGGCCATGCGGTTGAGGTCGACGCCGTAGACGCAGCGCGAGACGACGTCGCGCAGGGCGTGCCGTACGTCCTCGGCGCTGGGCTCGGGGTCGTCTTTGCGGATCTCGGCGAGGCGGCGGGCGATACGGCGGGCGGCGGCGACGAGGAAGTGGCCGGAGCCGCAGGCGGGGTCGCAGACCGTGAGGGCGAGCAGGGCGTCCTCGCGCTCCTTGGGTGTCGTACCGGAGCGGACCGCCCGGTCGATCACCGGGTCGAGCGCGGAGTCGAGGAGGCAGTCGATGAGCGGGGACGGGGTGTAGTAGGAGCCGGAGGTCTTGCGGTCGTTCCCGTCGAGTTTGGCGAGGACGTAGGTGTCGCCCTCGTCCAGGCGCGGCTCCAGCTCCAGCAGGGACTCGTAGACCGAGCCGAGTTCGTCCGCGCCCAGGTGGCGGTAGTCGACCTTGCGGGGGCGGCCCAGCTTGGCGTCGTGGACGACGGACAGGGCGCGTACGGCCTCGTACAGGGCCTGGTTGGACAGGCTGAGCCCGTCCAGGATCTCGTCCGTCTCCGTCGGCTCGAAGAGGCCGCCGAGGGCGGGCAGGCCCAGCTCGGGGCGGCCGCCGGGGGTGCCGAGGCCCTTGATGACCAGGGTCAGGGCGTGCCACTGGTCGCCGTGGAGGGTGCCGACGCGGCGGGCGAGGCGGCGCAGGCGGGCCGTGGAGAAGTACTTCTCGTAGGTACCGCGGGCGGTGGCCGTCGCCTCGGGGTGCAGCAGCAGGTCGCGGTCCTCGGTGACGAAGAGGAACAGCAGGCGGTAGGCGAGGCGGAGCAGCGCCGGGTGGAGGTGGTCGCGGACGTTCTTGTCGCGGCTGCGCAGGGCGTCGCGCAGGGCCGCGTTGTCGGGGTGGGTGATGAGGCCGTTGCCGATGGCGACGAGGGCCTTCTCCACTCCCTTGCGGAGTTCCTTCAGGGCGCGGGTGCCGCTGTCGATGGCCTCGGTGCGCCACTTCTCCAGCGGGCAGGTCGCGGCCGGCTCGCCCTTGGCGCGGGGCTCGAAGCGAGTGCGGTGCAGCAGCCGCCACAACAGCACGAAGTCGTCGGAGCGGTTGCCCTCGAAGATCGCCTGGAGGTCGAACTCGATGAAGGCGGCGCCGGTGAGGGAGGCCGACTCGCGCAGCAGGCGCAGCTGGCGGCCGTTGGAGAGCACGCCCCACAGGGTGGAGTCCGCGGAGCGGTTGAGGTACTCCTGGACCATCGACTGCGGGATCTGCTTGGCCAGTTCCGGGGTGCGGTGGTCCAGGGGGACGTTCCAGCCGGTGAGGTGCACGGGGACGTGCGCCCACTGGTGGCTGACGTCGAAGTCCTTCTCGCCGTCGCGGGACCGCAGACCGGGCGCGGGCACGGGGGCGAGGGCGCCGAAACCGAGCTGTTCGAAGAGGGGCAGCAGCCAGCGTTCGGTGGTCAGGCCGACCGCGTGCACGCCGGGGTCGGCGTCGGCGCCGTCGCGGACCAGCGCGTCCTGGTAGGAGGTCCACACGCCGCGCAGGTAGCCCCAGGAGCGTTCGGCGGCGTCGCGCACGGAGTCGCCCTTGGCGTACAGGCGGTAGTCGGCGGGCTTGGAGCCGGTCTGCTCCTTGCCCTCCTTGATCCGTACCAGGAGGTCGTACGGGAGCAGACCGCCGACCGTGGCGACGGTGTCGGTGACGAGGGTCCTGGCGAGGCTCATGCGTCCGCTCCCTGGGGGATCGTCGGGGCCGGGAGGTAGTGGTAGACGCCGAGGACGTCCGGGTCGCCCTGCGGGACGACCTTCAGGCCCGCCAGACGGGCCCGGGAGGCGGTTCGGACCCGGTGGTGCGAGGCCTCCAGCTTCTTGCCCAGGTCGGCGGAGTGGACGCGCAGTTCGGGCATGAGGACCGTGTGCAGGGCCGCCAGGATCTCGCTGATGCGCCCGGCGGCGAACGTCGGGTCGGTGTTCTGCGCGGCGCGGGCGTCCAGGAGCGCGAGTGCCTCGTCCTCCGGCAGCCACTGGGGCGCGGTGGCGCTGCCGCGGAAGGCGACCACGCGGGCGTCCTCGGCGAGCTGCTCGCGCACGGAGCCGTCGCGGGTGGGCAGGTGCAGCCGGAAGCGGTGGCGGACGAGCAGGAGCGTGGTGCGGCGGTCGACCGCCTTGGTGCGGACGACGCCGCAGCGGCGGGCGGGGCGCTGCCACTGCGGGATCTTGTCGGCGTCGTCGAGGGCCGCGTCCAGGACGAAGCGGGCGGTGGCAGCGACCACCGGGTCGGTGCGGGTGAGGGCGGCCTCGCCGCGCGGGGCGCTCGGGGCGTCGTGGAAGACGACCGGACACGGGTGGCGGGGGCCGAGCGCGGCGGAGACGGCGTCGCGCAGGCCGAGCGGGAGGGCGTCGGTGTGGACGGTGAAGCCGCCCTGCTTCGTCGGAGCGGGCATGCCGCGCAGCGCGGTCAGGGCGCGGCGGGTGAAGTCGCGCACCTCCTCACCCGTGCCGAGCGCGGCACGGACCTCGGCGACCTCGGCGGCCACCTCGTCCTTCTTGATGCGGTGCTGGGCGTAGCGGGAGCGGTTGCGCTTCTCGCGCTCGGCGGAGGACTGCCAGGCGATCTCCAGCTGCTCGGCGGCCGCCGCCTCCTCCTGCGGGAACAGGCCCTCCTGTTCGTAGGCCGTCTTCTCACCGCGCAGGATCAGGCCCTCGAAGACGGCCTGCATGGCGCTCTCGGACTCCTGCGGCACCGGCACGGAGACGCCGGTGACACGGCGGATCCGCTCGTGCTTGCGCAGCAGGACGTTCAGGACGATGCCGTCGACGGGGTTGTCGGCGCCGTACAGGGTGAGCGCCTTGACGACGTCGGTGCGCTGGCCGAAGCGGTCGACGCGGCCCTCGCGCTGCTCGTGCCGGGTGGGGTTCCAGGCGAGGTCGTAGTGGACGACGGCGTCGAAGGACTCCTGGAGGTTGACGCCCTCGGAGAGGCAGTCGGTGGCGACCAGGACGCGGCGCTCGGCCGGCGGGTTGCCGTCCTCGTCGGCGCCGGTCAGCTCGGCGATGCGGGTGACGCGCTGGTCGGGCGAGAGTTCGCCGGTGACGGAGGCGATGGCGACCGGGTGCTCGGTGCCCTTCTTGTTGAGGGCCTTGGCGAGGTGCTTGGCGACGTAGTCGGCAGTCGCGATGTAGCGGCAGAAGACGATGGGGCGGTAGCCGTCGTCGAGGAGGTCGGTGACGGTGGCGATGAGCTTCTTGAGCTTGGTGTCTCGGGTGGGCCCTTCCAGTTTCCTGGCCGCCTCGGCCATGGCGATCAGGCGGGCCTTCTCCTCGTCGTCCTCCGCGGTGTCCTCGTGCTCGGAGGCGTCGTGCTCGGGAATCTCATCGGGGCCGTCGGACGTCTCCGCGGCGGCGGGCAGCCGGGTGCCGGGGACCGCGTCGGCGGACTCGGCACCCTCGCTGTCGGCCGGGTCGGAGACGGTGCGCTCGCCGGTGCGGTCGGCCTCCTCCGGGGAGTCGGCCTCCTCGACGCCGGCCCGGGTGTTCAGGGACTGCACGGCGGCGGCCGGGGAGGAGGACAGGGTGCGCAGCAGGGCGAGGGTGGACCACCAGCGCTGGCGCTGCTGGAGGGCGCCGTCGGCCGCGCGGACGGTCTCGCGGGCGTACGCCAGTACCTCGTCGAGGAGCTTCTTGTAGTCGCGGTGCAGGGTGTACGGGGACTCGGCGGTGTCCCGGGAGGAGGGGAAGTGCGCGCCGTCGCCGAAGTCGTCGCGGATGTCGGCGCGGCGGCGCTGCACGAAGTACTCCGCGAGGAGCCGGCGGCCCGCCTCCGTGTCGAAGCTCACCGTGGCGAGGCGGTCGTCGAGCAGGCCGAGCAGACGGCGGAAGGGTTCCTCCTTGCCGCTGTGCGGGGTGGCCGTGACCAGCAGGAGGTGGCGGTCCGCCCGGTCGGCGAGGGCGCGCAGCAGGGAGTACCGCTGCTGGGAGGTGCGCGCGGAGGCGCCGATCGCGGTGTCGGCGACGCAGGAGTGCGCCTCGTCGACGATCACCAGGTCGGGGCAGTTCTTCAGGAAGTCCTCACGGTGGCGGGGGGACTTGATGAAGTCGGTGGAGACGACGTAGGCGCCGTCGGGGCGGAACACCGACTGGCCGTACGGCGTCTCGCGCAGCAGCCGGCCGATCGTGGACGGCAGCACGAGACGGGCGTCCACGCCGAACTTGCCGTACAGCTCGGCCCGCCACTGCTCGGCCAGGGCCGGCGAGCACAGCACGACCAGGCCGCGGGCGTCGCCCTGGGCCAGCAGCTCGGCGGCGATCAGTCCGGCCTCCACCGTCTTGCCGATGCCGACGTCGTCGGCGATCAGCAACCGGACGGTGTCCTGGCGGAGCGCCATCAGTAGCGGCACCAGCTGGTACGGGCGGGGGTCCACGGAGACCGAGGCGAGCGAGCGGAAGGGGCCGGCGCCGGAGCGGAAGCCGATGCGCAGGGCGGTGCGCAGCAGCCCGGCGGCCTGCTGGTCGCCCAGGTCGGAGGGGGCGGGCGGGGCGAAGGTGGCGGGGACCACCTGCTCCAGTGCGGGCAGGATGCCCGCGACGTCGTCGTCGGCGCCGCCGAGCGGGCGCAGGACGAGGAGCTCCGGCGTGGAATCCGGCAGCACGACCCACTCACGGCCCCGGGCATGGACGAGGGAGCCGACCGCGTACTGCTGCTGGGTCGGCTGGGCGGCGGTGGTCATGGGTGCCTTCCGGGGTCGGGGCGGGCGGGACTGCGGTCGGGCCGGCGGGCGGGTGCGGGTCGCACGGGGACGGTGCGTGACGCGCCGTCCCCGTGCACGGAGGGTGGTGAGATCCGCCGCAGGTCAGCGGCGTGCCTCGCCGAACACCGAAGGGTACTCGGCGACGGCCTTGGCCCAGTCGTCGTCGTACCGGATGCGGATGACCTCCCAGCCGATCTCCTTCAGGCGCTCGGCGGCCTCCTCGTCACGCAGGGCGGTCTCGGCGTGGTCGTGGTGCGGGCCGTCGACGAACACGGCGATCGGGCCGTAGCCGGTGTCGTAGACGAAGTCCGGCTTGGACAGGGCCTCGCTCACCTTCAGCTGCTGGCGCTGCGGCAGATGGTGGCCGTGGGCCCGGAGGTAGGCGATGAACCGCTCCTCCAGGGAGGAGTCGGCGCCCTCGATGAGCGCTTCGGCGTGCTCGTCGCGGGTGCGGCCGACGTGACCACCGCCGACCGCACCGTCCTTGAGCTCCATCAGCAGGTCGCGGACCAGACGGCGGTCGATCGCCCGGTGGTGGCGCTGGTTGCCGAAGGAGAGCAGGCAGTGGTAGCAGCCCTTCTCGCACGGGTCGCCGTTGGACTTCTCGGCGCCCCGGTCGCGGCCCTCCTGGTCGTAGTGCGCGATCTCCAGGGCCCGGCGGGCCGCGCGGGCCAGCGCGTCGGGCTCGGCCTGCAGCCGGCGCAGGACGCCCGCGCCGCCCTCCGCGCTCTCGATGAACAGCAGCCGCTCACGGGGGCCGTCGTGCGGCGGCAGCTCCCAGGTGTCCAGCTCGGAGTCCTCCAGCTGGAACTCGGCCTCGATGCCCCGCTCCAGCGCGTACTGGAGGGTGATCGCGGTGTCCCGGTCGACGGGGGCCGCGAGCTGGAGCACGAGGATGTTGCGGGTGTCCTGGACGTAGGGGATGACGGGGACCTTGCGCAGCGCCTTGTCCGCGTCGGCCAGGCCCTCCTGTTCCTCCGGGGTCTCCCGGCCGGCCGTGCCGGTGCCCTTGGCGCCCGTGGAGCCGGCCAGCCACTCCCCCGTGACCGGGTCGATCCAGAAGCCGATCTCGCCCTTGGCGACCGAGCGGCGGTAGCCGAGGTTGGTGAGCCGGACCGTGGCGCTGTCGCCGTAGGCGAGGTGCGCGAGGAGCGTGCCGGCCGCGGACTTGGCCTCGGCCCGCAGGGAGCCGTCCCGACCGTCCTCGTGCTTCTTGAAACGGTAGGAGATCTCCACTGCGTAGCCGGTGCGCTGGCGCTCCTCCTCGTCCGAGGAGATCCGGTCGCGGCGCTGGGTGAAGACCGTGTGCAGCTGCAGCAGGCCGGTGCGGGCGTCACCGAGCGTGCCCTGGCAGCCGGGGCAGGTGTCCTCGCGCTGGTCCTCCGGCGACAGGTAGCCGCAGCTCTGGCACACCTTGGCGCTGTCGGTGGTCAGCTCGCCGGAGGTGTCCGGCGGCAACTGGACCCGGTTCACCTTGAAGCGGCTGCCCTCGTGGTAGATCAGCGCCCCGGGGCCGAACTCGCGGATCGCGATGAACCGGGACCGCTGGAGGTAGTCGCCGTCGTAGCCGCGGCTGGTGCGGCCGGTGCCGGGGATGTACGCGGCCAGCGGCAGCCGGGGGAAGGAGTAGCCGGGCAGGAAGCCCTCGGAGGCGAAGTAGCGGTACGGGTAGAAGTCGGACAGCACCGTGCGCTCGCCGCCCTGGCGATTCTCCAGGAGCGCTATCTGGTTCTCCGCCTGGGCGCGGCGGCGTACGGCCTGCTGCTGGGAGCGACCGGTCGCCGTACGGTTGCGGATGTTGTCGTGCTGGAGCTCCCGCTCCTCCAGCGCCTTCTGATAGAGGGTGCGCCAGCGGCCGCAGGCCCGGTCGAAGGAGCCCGGAGCGCTGCCGACGGTGTCCTCCAGCCACTGCTCGTGCCACCACGAGGTGTCCCGCAGTGTGTCGGCGCAGCCGGCGAGGACGGTACGGGCACGGGCCAGGGCCCGGGCTTGCGCCCTCTTGTTGGCGATCTGCTCGCGCACCTCGGGCAGCAGGGCCAGGGAGGGGGTCTTGCCGTCCGCGTCGATGATCTTCGTCATGGAGCGGCCCAGTTCCAGTCCCGTCTCGGCGAGCCAGATGGCGTGCACGTGCGAGGCGAGCAGGTCCTCGTTGGCCAGGTCCAGGCGCGGCGGGGCGACGGTGCCGGCGACCATCTGGTCGGAGCGGGTGAAGTAGTACTGGTCGTGGCTGTTGCCGGTGGCGCAGTACGTGGTGACCAGCGCGGGCTGACCGGAGCGGCCGGCACGGCCCGAACGCTGGGCGTAGTTGGCGGGGGTCGGCGGTACGTTGCGCAGGTTGACCGAGTTGAGGCTGGCGATGTCGACGCCCAGTTCCATCGTCGGCGAGCAGTACAGCAGGGGCAGCGGGGCACCCTTGCTGAACAGGCGTTCCCGCTCTTCGCGGATGTCGGGGTGGACCTGGGCGGTGTGCTCGGCCGCGTGCAGGCCGGCGAAGGTGCCGGCGACGTCCTTGTAGAGCCCCTTGAAGAAGGCGTTGACGCGGGGCCCCCGCCCGGTGCGGTAGGTGCGGCGCAGCCGGTCCACCGTGCCGTGGTCGTCGTCGCGGGCGTGCCAGCGGATCACGGTGTGGTTGATCCGGTAACCGGGGTCCTCGTTCCGGCCCTGGGTGACGCGGGTGAGGACACCGCCGTCGGCGAGGACGTCGAGCAGGTCGGTGATGACGTCCTGGGCGTCGGTGAGGGAGAGGTCGTGCCGCCAGTCGGGGAAGGTCCCCTGCTTGCGCACGAAGCGGCCGAAGGCGCCCCTGCCGGTGAGGTTCTTCTCGCTGCGGCTGCGACCCGGCCGCCCCGCACGCGGCAGGGCGACGGTCGGCGCGGGGGGAGCCGCCTCCGTGTCGGCGATCCCCCAGGCGTCGTTGAGCTTCGCCGACTCCTTGCGCAGCTCGTTGAACTTGGCCTCGGTGAAGTACGGCGTGTCGACGGCCCGCTGGCGGCGCAGTTCGTCCATGAGGACCCGGGCGAGGTCGAGGCGAGTGGCGGGGGTGGCGGTGCGCAGCGGGCCCGCGGCCCGCTGCCAGCGCTCCTCGTCCTCGGCGATCTCGTCGAGGCCGGCGTACTCCAGGCCGAGCAGACCGGTCTGCTCCAGGTTGGGCATGGTGACCCGCCAGCCGCGCTCCAGGTCCAGGAAGAGCCGGTACTCGGCGATCTGAGCCAACGCGTCCTTGGTCTCCTCGGCGAGCACCGTCACCTCGGTGGGGTTGTTGGCGTACTCGTGCGGGGCCAGCCCCATGGCCTCCACGACCTCCTCGCCGAGCCGCTTCCAGCGCAGCCCCTTCCTGCCCGCCTCCAGCATCGCGCGGTACAGCGCACCGCGCAGCTGGGTGACCATCACGAAGTCGTTGAAGTGCCCGGACTGCAGGCTGGCGTCCTGCCGGTTGTCGACGAAAGTGAGCAACTTGCGTGCGTCCTTGCCGAGTTCCTTCTCGGGGAGGCCCTTGAGGTGGCGCACGATGGAGGCGCTGACGACGGACGTGGCCGTGGAGCGGCCCTCCTGGTCGAGCGTCATCAGCTTGGCGAAGTCGCGCTCCCGCACCTCCTCGTAGCTGACCCCGCACTCCAGGCAGAACAGGAACGGGGCGGGCAGATAGGCCGCGTACAGGCCGTCCTTGTGGTCCTTGTCCACGGTTTCGCCGTCGGGCCGCACCCACACCGGCTGGGGCGCGCGCTTCCTGCGGCTCGCGGTGAGGACGGTCGTCGCCTTCTTCGGGTCGAAGGTGAGCCAGCTGTCGGGGAACCGGCGCTGCTCGACGGCGTCGCCCAGATGCTCCGGCCAGGGGTTGGTGGCGGAGATGTAGAGGTATCCCTGGTCGTCGTCCTCGTCTTCACGGGTGCGGAAGGCCACCGTGCCGTCGTCGCGCTGGTCCCGGGCCACGGTCAGGTACTCCTGGCCGCATTCGCGGCAGAAGGAGAGCGGGAGGAGCAGCTTCTCCGGCTGCCCGGGCACCCGCTGCTGGTAGGTGCGGGTGATGTAGCGGCTCTCGGCCGGCTCCAGGGAGACGTACGCCGAGCCGCCCTTAGAGAGGAACTGGTGCAGCCGGAAGGCGAACAGGGGCCGGTCGGTCTCCGGGTCACGGGCCTGCGAACCGGCCTGCAGGGTGGCGCGGATGGCGTTCATGCAGGCGGTGTACGGCTCGTCGTCGGGCGCCTCCTTCGGGATGTCGAAGGCCTTTTCACGCAGGGCGCGCGCGGCGAGTTCCACGGTGACGGGATCGGCACGGACCAACAGTTCCGTACCGTCCTCGTCGGTGACCTTGGTAAGCCCGAACGTGGTCTCGATCCAGCGGGCCAGCGGGTCGGCGGCGAGCGCCTCGTACTCCTGCGGCGGGTCGTTCTCCCTTACCCGGGCGGCGAGTTCGGCGGAGGTGGGAGCGGCGTCACCGGTCGCCCGGACCAGGGTCTCGCCCACCACCCGCTCCGGGAGGATCTCCGTGTCGAACAGCGTGGAGGCGACATCGGCGACGGCACGGCGGCGGGCGGCCGGAGTGCCGTCGGTGGCCATGGTGGCGGACGTGCCGACGCACTGCAGGTCGGGAGACTCGCATGCCTCACGCACGCGCCGCACCAGCACGGCGACGTCGGCGCCCTGCCGGCCACGGTAGGTGTGCAACTCGTCGAGGACGAGGAAACGCAGGCCCTTGGCCCGGCCGATGAGGCGCTTGCGCTCCTCGGGCCGGGTGAGCATCAGCTCCAGCATCACGTAGTTGGTGAGCAGGATGTCCGGAGGATTGTCGAGCACCGCATCCTTGTCGGCCTGCTTCTCCTGGCCGGTGTAACGGGCGTACGTGACCGGCTCCTCGCCTTCGCGGTAGCCGGCGGTGAGGAACTTCTTCAGCTCGCCCATCTGACTGTTGGCCAGGGCGTTCATCGGGTAGACGATGATCGCCTTGATGCCGGGGGGTGCTCCGGCGTCCTTCTCCCGAAGTACCCGGTCGACGATGGGCACGATGTAGCCGAGACTCTTGCCGGATCCGGTGCCGGTGGTGAGGACGTAGGACTGTCGGGAGGCGGCGGCCTCGATGGCGTCGTACTGGTGGAGGTGGAAGGTGATGGGGCGGACAGTCGCGTCCGGCTTGTCCTTGCCGACACGGAAGATGCGCTTGCACTCGGGGTGCAGGAGGCCCAGTTCGTCGGCGAGGTAATCAACGGTGCCGCCGCGCTCGAAACTCGGGTTCAGCGAGAGCCAGGGATCGGGCCACTGGTCGCCGTCGGCAAGGGATTTGGAGACTTTCTCGCCGATGCGCGGATCGTCGATCACCACCGATCCGGACGTGTACTCCTTGTAGTCCTGGATGAGTCGGCGGTGCACCCCGAAGACGTCCACGTGATCCTCACTTGTTCCCGACGCGATCCACACGTCACCTTAGAGGGTGGAGGTACGCGTGGTACCGCCCTTCCTTGCCCCCATTAGATCAGCGACCTGTGAACAGAGTCAACGCGTACGCCATCTTCGGTCGATGCACCGCAAGCGCCTTCATGCCACACTCTCCTCGGACGGCCGCCCGGGGCAGGGTGCCTCGGGACGACGGAGGAGACGGGGCCACACCGCGGATGAACACGGGATCGCTGATCGCCGGTAGATACCGGATCAAGAACCTCATCGGCCGGGGCGGTATGGGCGTCGTCTGGCTCGCGCACGACGAGAACCTCGGCCGCGACGTGGCGCTGAAGACCATGAGCACCGGCCTCGGTCTCACCGAGGAGCAACGCGCCCGCGACGCCGAGCGGTTCCGCCGTGAGGCGCAGGCCGTCGCCCGGCTCGACCACCCCGGGCTGGCGACCGTCTACGACCTCGGCGAGGAGAACGGCACGCGTTTCCTCGTGATGCAGTACGTGATCGGGCTCGCCCTCAGTGACCGGATCGTCGAGGAGGGCCCGCTCTCCGTCGAGGAGACCGCCTCGATCGGTGTGCAGATCGCCTCTGTCCTGGGTTCGGTTCACGCACGTGATGTCGTGCACCGCGATCTCAAGGGCAGCAACGTCGTCATTCGCACGGACGGGGTGGTGAAGGTCCTGGACTTCGGTGTGGCCGCCTTCCTCGATCCCGAGACGACGTCGCTCACCACGACCGGCGAGCGCCCCGGAAGCCTGGAATGCATGGCACCGGAGCAGATCCGGGGCAAGCCGGTCGACGCGCGCACGGACCTGTACGCGCTCGGCTGTCTGCTCTACGCGATGCTGACGGCCGAGCCCGTCTTCGCCCACGACTCCGAACTCATGCTGCCCGGCATGATCCTGGAGAAGCCGCCCGCGCCACCTCGAGAACTGCGCCGCGGAATCCCCACCGCGCTGGAGGAACTCGTGCTCCAGCTGCTGGCCAAGGAGCCCGACGAGCGGCCTGTGCACGCGGGTGAGGTATGGCAGCGTCTCTCCGCGTGGTTACCCGCACGCCGTGCACCCGAAAAGGCACTGGTGCCGTGGGCGGAGGTGGACCCGCTGCGCCCCTTCACCCATCCGATGGGTCCCGACGCACGACCGGTGCGGGCCTGGGCCCGGGCGACCGGCCGGCTGAGAAACGGTCCGGGCCGCTGACCGCGCGCGGCAGTCGGCCCGGACCACACACTCCCGTCGGCCCTGTTCTCGTCGGGGTCAGACCCCGAACAGTGCCAACTGTTCCTGCTCATCAGCGGATTCGGGCTGCTCCGGTTCGAGGGCGAGACCCGCTGCCGCTGTCGTGGCCGGATCCGGATCCGCCACGGCTTCCACGCCGTCCACCGGATCGGCCTCCCCCTCGGGCCGCGTCGGCAGCACGTACTGCTGCCCCAGGCCCGCCAGGTGCAGCGGCAGCGGCAGGGCGAGCGCCTGGGGGTAGTCGGGGGGCTGGCGCAGCAGGTGGGCGGCGAGGGCGAGGGCCTGCGGGTCGTCCCCGTCGTCGGCGTGGCAGCCGAGGATGGCGAGTTCAACGAGGGCGGGCGTCCAGCCCACCGTCCCCGTGTCGATGGTCAGCTCCCCCTTGCGCTTGCCCTTTCGGAGCGGACGCGGTGTCAACTTGTCCGCCTCCACGGCCGAGGTGCTGAACTGAACAGGCTTGGGGGTGGTGCTGTAGAAGACCCGTCCCGTTCCGTCGTCTTCCGGGATCCAGAGATGTGACGCGATGCCGTTGGGTCCGTCCTTGGGGTTCACCCCCCACCACTGGGCGGTCTCGCGGCCCTTCCCCGTGCGCACCCGCACCAGTCGCAGGTCCGGAGCAAGGCGCCGCGGTTCGGCGTGCCCGTCACGGATGCGGTCCCGCTCCGTACGGCCGTCCTGTAGCCAGGTCCAGTGCGACCGGGCGTTCTGCGCGTCGACCAGGAGCATCGTGGGCCGGCGGCGCAGCGACGCGCGTACCTTCTGCAGCCACTCCTCCGCGGTCCGCCGCTGCTCCTCACGGTCGGCGCGCCAGCTGCGGCGTCCGGCGGGCGCCGTCTCGCCCTCCGTCCGCGGCGCCGGCACGGAGGGCCGCACTTCGGCGAGATGGGTCAGTCTGAGCAGCATGACCGGATACGGGACCCATGCCCCCGCGCCGTCGTCGGCACACGGGTCCCAGCCTTGGACCCGGGCCAGACCGCTCCCGGGCGCCTGCGGGGTGACCAGGACGGCGACCGGGACATCGGCGGCCCAGCGGTTGCGCGCGGTGTGGTTCTTGCGGACCATCCAGACCGCGGCGTACCGCATTCCCTGCGGAACACCCTGCTCGATGCCGTGCTCGGGATGGACCCGGGCGCCCAGCTGCCGCAGTCCGTCGTCCCAGGCCATCAGGGCCCGGTGGTCCATACTGCCCAAGGAGTTGTATCCCTTGGTCTTCTTGGGGAGCGCCACGAACTGTGTGACGAAGCCGGCGTCGGCGCAGCCGAGCCGCAGGGCGAACTTGGGGTCGTGCTCCCGGGACGCGAAATCAGCGGGGCGGTCGATCTCCACCAAGGCCAGTGCGGGCGCGTCCCCGGTCTGGTCACCGGTCAGCCACGCCGCCGTCTCGGCCCGCCGCTCCTCCACGGCCGCGGTGAGCACCTCCCGGGTGCGCCGTACGCCCTCCGGAAGGCCGAGGCCTGCGGTCAGGGCATGGCCGGTACCGTCGTCCTGGCGCACGACAGGCCGCAGGCACCGCACGCGGACGGTGAGTTCCGGCGCCTGCCACTCGTGCACCACCGGACGGCCCGGGTCGGCGGCGTCGTACTCCTGCTCGGTGAAGGAACCACCGTCGCCCTTCAGGCCGAGCCGCTTGGCGAGTGCTTCGAGGGCCGCGTCCCGCATCTCGGCCGACTGCCACAGCAGCCGCGCTTCCAGTACCGGTCGGCCGTCCTCGGTCGGCGTGGCGCCGAGTTCTCCGACGGCGAAGGCCACCACCGCCCGACGCTCGGCGCAGCGACGGGTCTCCTCTTCTTCCCGTGCCGTCTTGGGGACACTGGAGGGCGGGCCGTTGAGCGGTTTTGCCGCGGCGAGCGTGGTGTGCGTGAGGTCCGGCGCCGTGCGCAGTTCGGCGGGAAGGGCCGCTTGCGCCCAGGCCGTCAGCTCCGAGCACTGGTTCGGCATCAAGCCGGCCTTGACCTCGTGTCCGCCCATCGCGGTGCGGTACACGATCCCGGCCCGCGCGTCGCGCCGCAGCCATTCCTCGGGGTCCGTCACAATCGCGTCGGCGTCGGGGAACGGTTCACCGAGGGAGACGTCCTGGAGTAGCCGGGCCGGCCCGCCGAAGGCCCAGCCGTCGGCGAACTCGCCCCGTTCCTTGTCCCAGCGCCGCTCCAGCTGGGCGACGGCGTACCGCTCACTGAGCGGCACTCCGGGCAGCACCGGCACCCGGGGGCGCAGCAGCACCGTGGTCCGGCTTCCGTACGGCAGCCGCACCCGTCCCGTCGCGGGCGATGTGCGCGTCGCCCAGCGGCGGACGGACCAGTGGAGGTGGAAACGGGGCAGGGGGTCGAACGGCACAGTGTGCAGGGTGATGTTGAGGACGACGGAGAACCACCAGGTGCCCTTGCCCGGCGACGGCTCGTACGGCAGGGGCTGCGAGACCAGCTCCGCGCCCTGGTCCCGGGGGCCGCGCGGCATGGCGCGGAAGTGCAGCTGCCCGCCCTCGTACGGGTACGGGCCCAGGGCCAGGACCCGGCGGGCCAGCCAGTCCGTGGTGAGGGTGAACTGGTGGGCGGCCGGCGCGGCGGTGCCGCCCCGGGTGCTGCCGCAGGCCAGCAGTTCGCGCTCGACGGGTTCCCACTCGGGTGGGCGCTCGGCGAGCTGGGTGCGGACGTCCTTGAGCAGGGCTCGGTGCTCCGGTTCGGGCCGCAGCTCGCGCAGCCAGCGGTTGAGCAACGGGGTGAGAACGTGCGGGGGCAGCGGGTCGGGAGCGTCCTCGGCGATGTACAGCCATCGTTCCGGTTCCTCTCCCCGCTCGTGGAAGGGCGGCCGGGGCAGCACAAGGACGTCCGGGGCGAAGGCCTGCAGGACCTGTTCCAGGCGGCGGGTGGGTACGGTCCGGTACGGCTCCGCCTGCGGATCGCGGCCGGCGTTGCACAGGGCGAGGACCGCGTCCCGCCACTGTTCGGGGAAGGGCAGGGCGCGGTAGCGCGCGGTAAGGGTGGTCCGGGGGCCGGCCGGGAGCCAGGCGGCGGTGCGGACGGTGCGGTAGTTCACGGGCATGGCGGAACCTCCTTCGGAGGGATGCGGCGGTGACATGCGGGCCGGCGCAGGCCACCTCAGCGGACGGGCCGGTGGTGGCCGAGGGTCAACAGGGCGTCGTGGAAGGGCTGGTAGAGCAGTCGGGCCAGTGCCGGGTCGGTCGGGTCCGGGAAGGCGTCCGGATCGGCGTCGGGGGCGAAGTACGGTGACAGAACCGACCGCAGGGCCCGCAGCAGGCCGTCGGCGGCCGGGACGGCGGCGTCCGAAGCCGTGGGAGCGAGGGACCGCGCCAGCCGGGGAGCGAAGGCCGCGTCGACGAATACGACCCTGGCGGGTACTCCACCTCGTACCAGGCGGCCGATGACCTGCCACATGGTGACCAACTGGTCCCATGCGAACGCGCGCTTCTCCCAGGGGGACAGCCGGGAGTAGATGTAGCGCCGTGACAGCAGCCGACGCCACTCCTGGCGGCCCGCGAACCTCAGAGCGCGGCCCGCCTGGTCCAGTGTGGTGGCCTGGGTGACCAGCTCGGTGAAGGTGGCGGGCCCTGGGAGGTCGTCGGCGCGCGGCCGGTCGCGGACGAAGCGGCTGATCCAGTCGTTGACGGCGAAGACCGACAGGGACAGCTCGTCGGGCCGGGGATGCGGGCGGGCGAGGAAGAGCGCGGTGCCGAAGGCGGCGTTGCGCTGGACGTTGAGGATGTTGTGGCCGCGTTCGACCGCCAGCAGCGGGGCGACCAGGACTTCCGCGGATGGGTCTTCGGCGAACAGCGCGAGATCGCCGCGGCGCAGGGTGGACGAGGTGGTCCCGCCCTCCGCAACGCCTGCGCCGTGCAGGGCCTGGTCGAGGTCGGCGTCGTCCGGTACGAGCACCCGGACCCGGCCCTGCCACCGCTCCTCGGCGTCCAGGGTGTCGGCGACGGCGTAGGCCTCCCGGTAGCTGCCCACCAGCAGCAGGGCCCGCTTGCGGTGGTCGTCGGCGACCTTGGCCAGTTCCAGGTCGAGAGGGCTGTCGCAGCCGCCGGGGCCGGGCCGGCCCAGCTTGGCGGCGATCGCGCGTGCCTGTGTGGTCCGGGCCTTGGGGGCCGTCCCGGACAGGCTCATCGGCCTGCCCTCCTCGTCGTAGAGGAAGTGGGTGTCGAAACGGGTGCGTGCCACCGCTTCGAGCGATCGGGCGGACGGTTTCAGGACCGCTCCCACCGGGGCGAGCACGTGGGCCCGGGTGGACTCGCCGGCCCAGCTGGTTCCCGACATCAGCACCACATGGGGTCCCGGGCGTCCGGCCGCGCGGTCCGCACCCAGCTCCGGAAGGGAAAGGAGGAGTTCACGTCCGACGCCGGCGCAGCGGAAGAAGCGCAGGGTTCCGCTGGTGCGGCCGATCTCGTCACGCTCCCGGTCATCGGGGAGGTACTGGAAACCGAGGACGTTGCCCATGGGCGCCTCTGGGATCAGCGGCGCGTAGTCCAAGGGGGCGCGGCGGGCCAGTTCCTTGCCCTGGGTGCCGAGGCGCAGCGCGGCCTCCACGTGCGGCCACAGGTGGGTGAGGCGGTCCAGACGCTGGTGCAGGGCAGACAGGAGCAGGGTGAACTCCAGGCGGCGACAGGTCAGGTCGAGCCACTTCTCGTACGCCTCCCCGGCCGACGCCCGGCCGCCGTCCGCGACCGGGGTCTGCCGCAGCATCTCGCCGAGAAGCCCGCGGACCCGGTCCCGGGTGCGGGGGGCGGACAGGCCGTACAGGAGGTCCTGGGTGGTTTCGACCATGGTGTCGGTGAGCGTGCCGCGCCGCCCGCGGCCGCCGAGTGGGTCGTCGCGGAAGGCATCGAGCAGCGCGGCGAGTTCGTCCCGACGCGGGTCGCGGGGTGCGGTGGGTGCCCTGTCGGGTTCTGCGCCGTCGGTGTCGTCCTCGTACCCTTCGTACAGCTCCTGTTCGTCGGCCATCGCTTCGAGTCCGTCAGCGGCACGGAAGGCGTCGGGACCTAGTACTTCGTCGAACCAGTCGGCGAGGAGCTTCTCCTGGAGCGCCCACGGACTGAAGTATTCGGTGTCGACCCAGTCCCTCAGCGGTTCGTCGGAGATCAGCAGGCGGTACAGCCGGTCGGCGGCGACCGTGACGACCGCCAGGGCCGCGTTCCACTGTTCGACCTGGCGGTCCGTCAGGGGGAGCCGTCCCTGACGGGAGAGTTCCTCGATCTTGTGCGTGTGCAGCCGGTCGAGCCAGGACTCGAGGCCGGGTTGGACGAGGGTGGCCGATGGGGCGAACAGCTCGTCGAATTTCATCTGCACGGAATCGGCCTCGTCGACGAAGACGATGTCGCTGCGGATGCAGGCCAGCTCGAGCTGCCGCAACCGCTCGTCGTTGAGATGCGAGGGCACCGCGCTCTGCACCAGGCTTGCCGGGTTGGCCACCCAGATCAGTGCGTCGACCTGCGCACGGACCGACCGGTGACGCGGGCACTCGGCCCAGATGGGGCAGCCGTGGGGGGATCCCTTCGGTTCCTGGTCGGAGGGCGTGCCCTCGACGGTGCGTGGCGTGCCCGGTTCCCAGACGGCGGGGAGGGGATCAGGGCTCTGGGCCGCCTGCCCTATGCCTCGCTCCGGGGCGTTCCGCTCCGGATACAGGGTCGTGCACGGGGCGTCGGCATAGCGCAAAGGTCTGGCCGCCTCGATTCCCCTGAGCGCGTCCACGACACACGCCGTACTCAGCTCGTCGAAACCCTGCGCATCGTGGTCGAGGAGGTTGTCCAGGCCGCGGGAAGCGAGCCGGCGGTGGAGCCGCTGCACATGTGTCTCGCGTGTGCTGGCTCCGAGCAGTGGAACGGCTGACAGCCCGAGAGCGGTGAACAGCTCGCACAGGCGCAGCTGTTCGGCGGCGTCCCCTACGACGATGGTGGTGCGCAGCGGGGTCTCCCGGCGAGCGGCCCACACCGCGACCAGTGTCATCAGCGTGCTCTTGCCAGCACCCACCATGCCCGCCAGATGCAGCAGGCCGTCCAGCCGCAACGCGTCGCCGTCGGTGAAGCCGCGCCCGTCCGCGTCCCGTGGCGCGATACGCACGTCCGCCATGCGCGCCTCCCAGTTCCCCGGCCGTTCGATCTCCGCCTCCCGCTCGGCACTGTCCATCCATCGGGCGGTGTCGAGGAGTTCGTCCCGCGTGACGGTGAGCGGCGCGGAACCCCCGGCACGCCCCACGGACAGGTCGTGTCCGGAAGGTCCCTCCAGGACGAGGAGCTCGGGAATCGTGACCGACGTCGTCCGGCGCAGTTCCCGAAAACTGCTGCGGCCCGCCGGTGCCAGGGGAAGCGGCCTGCGGACAAAGTCGGGGATCCTGGCCAGGGCCTGGTCGTACACGGCGATACGAGCGGCCGCGACGGTTGGCAGCAGCGGTCGGGGAGCACTCCGCTCACGAGGGTCCGGCAGCTCATAGGCACGCAGCCGTTCGGGAACCAGACGGTACGCGTCGAGGGCCTGGTGCCAGGCGCGTCCACGCCGGAGCGTCCACAGCATATGGCGGGCGGCGGCGAGCATCGTCTCGTGCTCGCGGGTGTGTGCCAGGCCGGCGGCACGGGCGAAGGGATAGCCGCCCAGCAGCGTGTAGGCGCCCTCGGCCGGCTCCTGCGGCGCGAGACGCTGCAGCAGGCGCAGTGCGAGTTCGACCTGGCACACATGGACGGGCTTCACTCCGTCGAGCCCAGCAGGCAGCCCGTTCCACACCAGGGCCAGCTCGCGGCTCACCGGCCGGTGCCAGCTATCACGGTCACGCACGGCGGTCTCCCTTACACGTGCGCAGCCGTCGCTTCGCACGGGTCACGAGTTCGGCATCGGTCAGCAGCGGCAGATCACCGGCGCTCGCGGGCCGGGCCCGTTCGAAGGCCGCGACATAGTGGGGACGAGCCGCTGCCCGGTGCAGCGGCACCGCCCAGAACGCCTCGTCGTACGCCGGATCCGAGGGGACGGGCCGGGCGGAACGGCCGAGGAACGTCGGATGTGCCCAGTCCTTGACGTCGACGGCCCAGCGCCAGCCGTCGGGGAACACCACCTGGAGGTCGTAGGCGTCGTAGCCGGGCCACATCCGCACCTGGAGCCCCAAGGCCAGCAGCTCACGTTCCAGGTCGGCCTCGGCCCGCCCCGGCCCAGTGACGAACTGCCGCAGTGGCCTCTCCAGTTGGCTGACCGTGAGAGTTCCGTCGTAGGTGATCCGGCGGCCCGGTGGTGGCGGCCCCTGGCTACGACAGCGGTCCCGCTCGCACCACCACTCATCCGCTCCGACCGGAGTCAGCAGGGTGAGGCACCGCCCGCAGGCCACGTAGGCGCCGTCCCGCAGGTAGGACTCCGGCACAGGTTTGTAGATGCGCCGGATGAGTTCGTGCACGGGTTCCAGCACCGCGTCGCCGGTCACCTCGTACATCTCGGCGGCCGTAAGGACCGGACGGTGCACCAGCAGCCCGCGGAAAGCGGTGTACGCGTCCTCCTCGCCGTACTCACGGCACAGGCGGAGGGCGGCGAGGACGACTTCGCGGTCCCGGGAGACCGCGGCCGAGTCGGGGCTCCGACCGGCCCACTCGTGGCACAGCTCGGTCGGTCTTCCCGAGATCTCATCGAGCAGCCGGTCCCCGGGTTCCACCAGATCGGCGGGGAGGCTCAGGGGCCAGTCTTCGAGCGGCACCGTCCGGCAGCGGTCGACGAGTTCCGTCAGCCCGGCGGGCGGGCGGGCGCCACGCAGCAGGCAGGCCAACACCGTACGGTCCAGTGCTCGCTGCGCCTCAGCGGGGTACGGGAGGGTGAAGGAGTCCAGGCCGGTCTGCGCTTCCAGGGCGAGGAGTGCCGTGGCGAGCGTCCGCAGCAGCGGTACGCCGCCATGCGCCACCCAGTTCGCGGCCGGTACGACACCGTGGTCGTCGACGGTCACCGGGTCTCCCCCGTGGTGTCGGCGGCTCGCCGAGAGCGTCCCACGGAACACCAGCGCGCCGCCTCGCAGTCGGAACAGTCGAAGTCCGGGGCGGGTTCGGCCGCATAGGCCTCGTCGGCAGCCCAGCCGGTGGCGAGTCCGGCGATGACTCGCCGGGACCGGTCGAGGGTGAGGCCGTCGCAGGGGTCGAGCTCCTCAAGTCGTGCTCCGTCCGGGCGCAGCACTTCCAGCTCGACACGGGAGCGACGGGGGTCGCCACCCAGCACCCCGGACGCCAGCAGAATTACGCCCAGCGCCAGTTGGGGGAACGTCTCCACGAGGCTCCGCCGCTCCCCGAAGCGGTGTGCGGCAGTCTTCGTCTCGCGGATCACCACACCGCCGTCATCCGTGTAGACCACATCGCAGGCGGCGATGACGACGACATCCGCCTGCTCGTCGTACACCGCGACGCGGCGCTGCGGCTCGACCCGCTCCGTGGCGGGCAGACCGTCCAGCGGACACAGACCCCGGTGCGCACGGATCATGGCCCGGGCCGCGGGCAGTTCGGTCTCGTCGAGACCCGGCAAGGCGTCGGGCAGCGGGATGTCCCGGCAGGGCACCGACGGCCGTGCTCCATGACATGCGTTGAGCCAGGCGTCGACCGCACGGCCACGCCGGATCGCCTCGTTCTCCGTCCGGCCGTCACGCAGCTTGAGCACCCTGGTCAGGTGGTACCTGGCCGGGCAGTCCCGGTACGCCCGCAGGTCGGAGACGGAGACACTGCGCCGCTTGCGGGGCCGGGCCGCCCCCGACGCCCCGAGCAGGCCGGGTGCACGAGGGATGTCCCGGCAGCCGGCGAGCGCCTCGCACCGGACACAGTCCGAGCCGGGACGCCGACCTCGGCCGTCGGTCACCTTGGCCATCGGGCCACGCACATGCAGGTCGAACAGTCGCTGTACCTCCTCAACGTCCCAGTCACCAAGCACGGCGGTGGAGCCGTCGCGGAGACCGACGCCGAGAACGCGGACCCTGCCTGGTTGCGGCTGCGGTGACGTGAGAGGTTCGGAGCGCTTCATGTAGGGCGTTCGCGCCGGGACCCCAGTGGCGAGCACGTGCGCGGCGGCGACCACCTCCGGAAGCGGGCGGTCCGTCTTCACCTGCCCGAGGGACGGAATCCAGAGTTCCCGGACCGTTCCGTCTCCGGACGCGTACTGCCGCCCCCAAGCGGTGCGTTCGTACTGGTCGGCGCCCCGTACGTCGAGGGCGTTCAATTTCTTTCCGCCCACCCAGCGCGGTTGCACGGGAGAAGTGGCCGGATGTCCGGAGGCCACACGCGTCGACTGCTCCCGGTCACGTGCGGCAAGGAAGGTCCGGGCCGCTTCCCGTGCCCATTCCGCGTGTGCGCTCGAGCAGTTGCGGACATGCCAGCGGTTCGCGGCGGCCTCAACGATGGTCCTGCCCTCGTGCTCCACGGCGTCCAGCAGGCGGTCCATCGGCTGGAACACGAAGTCCTCGACCGGCTTGCGACGGGGACGCCCGGGCTGCTGGATGAGCAGGGGACGGGCCCGCAGCGCACGCCCTTCGGGACAGGCGTCGGCTTCTTCACGCAGCAGCGGCGGACCGATCCGGATCAGGGCGCCGTCGCCGTCCACTCCCGGCGGATTACCGAGAACAGTCACGAGAGCGCCTCCTTGCGCCTCGACGAGCAGAACATGGGCCAGAGTGACCTACTCTGTGAACTGAGTCAAATGACTTGATGTGAACTGGCGTGTCACCACTATCGTTGAGCCGGGCTGCAGTTGACCACGGAGGAGGACAGGACGATGGAATCCGGGAAGGTGTTCGCCGGGAGATTCGAGATCACAGGCGGCCCGCGCAGCGGAGGGATGGGAAGCGTGTACCGGGCACTGGACCCGATGACAGGACGGACCGTCGCCGTGAAGTTCCTGGCTCGCACCTTCTGGGAAGGACCGGCCGACCATGGCGGCGTACGCCCCGGCGCGAACGACTTCAAACGGTTCGAACGCGAGCGCGCGATGCACGAAAGGCTGGGCGGGCAAGGGGTGCCTCGCCTCGTGGACTACGACTTCGCGTGCGGAAGGCCCTATCTCGTCACGGAGTTCGTCGAGGGAAAGAACCTCCGCGACTTCCTCGTCACCCATCGTCCTACGCTGACCGCCGCCGTCGCCGTCACCGTCCAGGTGCTCCGCATCCTGACGCGCGTGCACGCCGCCGGCGTCATTCATCGCGACATCAAGCCGCACAACATCGTTCTGGCCGACGACGGCACTGCGCATCTGGTCGACTTCGGCATCGCTCTTCCGACCGACCCCGACGCGACCCGGCACACCGAGGGCCGGACCCCCGGCAGCATCGGGTACAAAGCTCCGGAGATCATCCTCGGCGAGCGCAACCCGGGACCGGCAGCCGACCTCTACGGCGTCGGCTGCACCCTGTTCCGGCTGGTCACCGGGGAGCATGTGTTCATGATGAGCAACCCCGATCACATGATCGAACGGCACCACTGCGAAACCCCCGCCCCACACCTGGACGCCTTCGTCGACGGACTTCCGAACGGCCTCGTCGACCTTGTCGCACGGATGCTCGACAAGGATCCCGCCGCACGTCCCACCGCCGCGGAGGCCGAATCGGCCCTTCAACCGTTCCTTCCACGGCCTGACGCCCCGGCCCCACATCCGGTCCTGATGCCGGACCCCACCGCACCGTTCAGGACCGGAATCGCCACGGCGGCCGACGCGGCCGACACCCGAACCCGCCAGGCGGCCGCCGCCGGCCGACGTCGGCCCACGGTGCACCGCCCGTCATCGGTCGGGCCCACCCGAGCCGGTCTGCGATCCCTGATCGTGCAGACAGAGACCGAACTGGCCGAACACGGGCCGGGACCGTACGCACAGCAGCTCGCGCGGTGCCTGCCGGACGCCCAGAACCACTGGGGCAAACGTGACCCGGATGTGCTCCGAGCACTGCTCCTCCGCGCCGACGCCGCCCGTCTCTCGGGGGACTGGCCAGGCGCCGGTTCCCACTACCGTGCGGTGGCGCGTGAGATGGCTGGCGCCGCCGTGCGAACGGCAGAACACGTCCTGGCTCTGGAGGCCCGGATCGGAGCGGCCGAGTGCGCCATTCCGGAAGAGGACGACGCACGCGATGCCCTGCGCTCCTGGGAACGCGTCGTCCTGGAGGCATGCGCATTCCTGCCGGAGGTGCCCGACCGACTCGTACGCCGCTGCCGCGAGGTGGCTCAGGAACTGGCCGAGTGGGGACACGCGGAGGTCGTCGAGACGCTACTCGAAAGGCTTCCCGACGGCTGATCGCGGACGTGTTCTCCTGGTGTTACGAGTGATGACTTGCGTCCTGTGTCAGGTCCTCATCCACCGGCCAGCCCGCCACCCGCCAACAGCCCGGCGAGAACATCCCCCAGAGCGTCGCTCATCGAACTCATTTCCGCTGCGGCATGCTGGAACTCGACCAGTTGCCGATGGATTTCACCATGGCGTCGCTGCTCCTCCAGGGGCAATCGCAGCGCCCGCAGACGTCGTACGTCGATGCGGGACGACGCCGACGCATGCGTACCCGCGCGCCGCGCGTTCGAACGCACTCTCAGGCATGCCGCCAGGAAGAACGGGTCGAGGCGTGCGGGGTCGACACGCAGTCGGTGCAGATGGGGGCCGAGCACTGTTGGCGCCTTGGTCTCCACCCAGGCGTCGTATCCCTGCGTGGCGCCCACAACCACCACATCACCGAAGGCGGTGATCGTGAGTTCCCCTTCTTCATGCAGGCGCTCCACATCCTCGGGAGTCATCCACTGCTGACCGCCGTTCCCCTCGCCCATGAGTAGGGGGGTGAGAACCGGCACCGCTTCATCTGGCCGGGGAGCACGCTGGACCAAGCCTGCCGGCAAGGGAGTTCCCGCGGCCAGTGTGACCGCACCCGTCTGCTCGAGTTCGGCCACACTCACATCAAGGCGGTCACCCGGCTCACGTACTGCGGTGAGCGCGCGGAGCGCCTGACTGCTGTCACGCAACGCCAGCAATGCGTCGTCGAAGTCCGTCCATGACCGGCGTAGATCCACAGCAGTGGCGGCTGCCGTGGCAGGCACGTGCCGGGCTGGCGTGAGATCGGTGTCGTCGCCGAGCAGGTCCAGCACCGGAACTACGGCCGTCCCCTGAGCCGCGTCACCCCTGAGCCCGGCCAGTATCCGATCGCGCACGGCGTCCCAGTCCACAGCTTGACCGCGTCCTGTGGTTGGAGTGTGGCGACAATCGGCCGTGTCCACGAACAAGGCGGAAGAAGCAGTGTGTTCCCCCGCTGGTGAACCCAACAGCCAGAGATGCAGCCCCACTCCATAGGGCTGGGCCGCGCCGACCGGTAGCGCCACCACCATGCGGACCGCACCCGCACGGACGAGCCCGGCCCGGATGCGCCGCCCGGCGCGACGCGAGGCGACGGCCGGTGGCAGCAGTACGACGGCCAGACCCTCCGGGCCCAGCAAGGAGAGAACGTGCTGAACCCAAGCCAATTCGGGCTCGGTACGAGGTGGCTGCCCGAATTGCCAGCGTTGGTCGGTGGCGAGTTCGCCGTGTCCCCAGTCCCGCTCATTGGAAGGAGGGTTGCACAGAACCAGGTCCGCATCGGCCTGGGGCAGAGGATCGTCCCGCAGCGTGTCGGCCGCCAGCACCTTGCGTCCTGTTTCCGGTGCCTCCAAGGACAACCAGGCTTCTGCGAGCCTCACGAGAACAGGGTCACGGTCGTGGCCGGCCAGTTCGAGGCTACCCTCACCCGCCCATCGCCGCGCTGCTGCGACGAGCAGTCCTCCGGTGCCACAAGCCGGATCGACGACAGAGCGCACACGTTCTCCGTCCCGCGCCGCCTGTGCGATGTCCGTCATGAGATCGGCGAGGGGAGGCGGAGTCGTGGCGATCTGTCGCACATGCGTGCCGAGCCAGCGCCCCAGGAGAAAAAGGAATCCGCTGCTTCTGCTCTCGCCGTCCTTCCGCGCCAGGCGAAGGGCTTCCTCCGCCAAAGCCCGCTCCGGTCCAGTCGCGTCCGATGCGGCGTACTCCGTCGGCATCGCACCGCCCTTGCTCAACTGCCTGCCCACATGAGCGATGAGGAGTCCCATGCGGTCCCGGTCACCCAAGTCCTCGATACGAGGCCACAAGCGCTCCCAGCCACTAGCGACAGTGCCGCCCTTTCCATGCCTGGTCAGCCACTCCTCGACCGAGTCGAGGGAGAACTGCGGACTGGCGTCCGTACCGGCCACCGGGGACGGGAAGTCATCATGCCGCCGACGCCAGTTGCTGACGGCTGCACGCCCCACACCAGCGAGCCGGGCGATGCCGGCCAGTGTCACGGTCACCGGCTCGTCGTGCTGGGCCATGGTGTCCTTCCGGTCTCATGGATGTCTCAATATCGCCGGGTAACGCTACGCCACGGCATTACGTTTCGCACCATCCTTCCGAGTGCGTCATTGACTTAGTTTTCACAGTACCGCCACTGCTGGGTGACGTCATGAGTTGACTGCCGAGTCCGCCCCGCAGGCAGGGGACTGCCCTGGGGTCTGCGCTGGAGGATCGAATGCTGCCGATCACACCACGCCTCGGCATCTCGGAGTCGCGAGCAGACCTCGTCGGCGACCGCCTCGGGCCCTCGCCGACGATGCAGCAGGGCAAGCGATTCTGCAGGGATACGATGCTGACCGTGGAGGCACCCTGGCGCCCACTCGCGATGACACCCATCACCAAGCAGTCGAAGAACCAACCTCACTCGCCCAACCATCAGGTCGTCATCGAAGCGACCCGACTCACGGTAAGCATCGGGCCACTCGTCGTCCTGCTCGGCCAAGACCGCCCCGACCATGCGGATGACGGCGGTGCAGTCGGAGAAGATGCCGACCACGTCGGCGCGACGCCGGATCTTTCTTGTTCAGCCGCCCCTGCGGGTTGTTTGACCAGATCTGCCGCTAGATCTCCCGCAGGAAGGCTGCGGAGGCCAGCAGATCATGCCGGGCATCGTCCAAGTGAGCCGCCGCCTTGGGAAGCCTAGCCTCCAAGGTGTCCAGGACGTGTGCCATCTGAGCTTTGCCACGTCGGCGCCGGGCTGTTCGAACACGTTCCGTAGCGGGACGACTTCCGCCGTCGAGACCCGGACTGGAACATGGGAGCGGGAGAGGGAGAGGGCTGCAGTGTTCGACCGCTACCGCAACCCGGTTTCGCCGTGAGTCCACTGCGGGGTATCGCTCGGCTGCCCTGCACATCCGCCGTGCAGGCAGCCACCACCGTGGACGGCTCCGGGTTGGAACCTGCTGGCCACACCGCATCCTCTCGTTGCAACGGCGGTAGAGGGGATGGACGCGATGACCGCCTCTCAGGCGTTCTCGTCGTGGATCCGCGCGCCCAGATCCTCCGCCCACTCCAGCGCCCACGCCTTGAGTTCTTCGATCTGCCGAGAGGTGAGCCCGTACGCGGTGTAGTCCTCATCCTCGTACCAGTCCGCGCCGATCAGCCGGTCCCGGAGGTCTTC
Source organism: Streptomyces sp. NPDC006743 (assembly GCF_040703815.1). Lineage (NCBI taxonomy): Bacteria > Bacillati > Actinomycetota > Actinomycetes > Kitasatosporales > Streptomycetaceae > Streptomyces > Streptomyces sp. NPDC006743. The sequence goes on from NZ_JBEYJA010000007.1 coordinate 226,353, forward strand.
GAGGCTGAACTCGTCATGGGCGCGACGGCGGCCCAGGGATTCGAGGTCTGCGGTGGAGCGGTGGCGGGAGGCAGCCTGGACGTCGATGAGGTCGCGGACGGTGCCGCGGTCGGCGAGGGCACGGACCTTGGTGCCGATCACGTCATCGAGGGAAAGAACGGGGCCGTAGGGGGTCTGGGCAGGCGGAGCCCAGAACGCCTCTTGAGAACGTCGACCTCGCACTCCTCGCCGGTGTCCGGATCGGTGACGAGGAACCGGCCGCTGAGCGGATCGGTCTGGACGTGCGTGGTCCGCCATCCGCGCGCGCTGAGGCCGGCTGTGAGTGAGGTGACGATCTCCTGCATCGGAGCAGGGTTCTCGGTGGCGACGTCGAGGTCGCGGCTGAAGCGTTCGACCAGGCCGTGGGCCTGGACGGCGTATCCGCCGGTGAGGACCAGAGGGTAGGGGGAGCCGATGTCGAGAATGTCGGCGAGGAGGCGCTCGTGGAGCGGAGTGAGCTTCACGCGGCGGTCGCGCTGGTCGTAGCGGTGCGGAGCAGCTCGGGGAAGGCGTCCTCCCAGACCTCGCGGATGTAGGGACTGATCAAGCGCCGCAGCACGGGCCACTGCTCGGTGAGCAGCCGGTGGTGCAGGAGGGCCACCAGGTCCTCACTCAGTCCTTCGGCGAGGACGGTCCGGTAAAGCGTCATGCGGGACTTCGGACGGTCCAGGCTGTAGCTCGTCCGCCCGGACCAGGCGATGTGGAGCGGCAAGTCCACGCTGCCCTCGACGGGGCCGGCCAGCTCCTGCAAGCGCTCGGGCAGTCGGCTGCGGTAGCGGTCCCGCAGCACCTCGGCACGGGGCGCGGTGGTCGTCGTGTCCATGCATCCAGTATCGCTGCCGGGAGGCGGCGGCATGGCGGATACGGGGGTCCCACTGTCGTACGTACGTCGGGCGGCCGCCCGCTCTTCCCTCGGACATCTCACCCGGTGGGCGCTTAGCGCATCATCGCCTACCCGTGTAGGCCCCAGGTGGCGCGGCAACCGGCTGCCCTGCAGACCTCGGCGGCCACGGGTGCCGGTACCGGAGACCCTCGCCGTCCGCGAGGGCCGGCCGGTGCACCGTGCACCGGACCCGGGCGAAGCAGGTGCCCGCTGTCGTTCTCGCCGGCGGTCGTGGCTGGCGAGAGTGACGCCACAAGCCGCAGGAACGGCGAGGAGCACAGCACAGTCGCCCCGGAAGCGGGCTTGCCGCAGGCCGGTCGGGGTCCGGTCGACCGAGATTCACGTCGAGGGAGAGAATCCGCATGACAGCACGGAAGCAGCCGCAGTCCCTTTCGTCGGTGGCGACCGACACGCCGACGGACGAGATCATCAAGCTCCTGGCCCGCGACGGAGGCGTCATCGTCAGGAACTTCCTGACGACGGAGCAGATGAACCGCTTCAACGCCGAGATCGAGCCGCCGCTGCGGGCGCTTCGCCCGGGCTCGACCCACGAGAACGAAATGGTGGCCGCGTTCCACGGCAGCAACACCAAGCGGCTCACGAACCTGGTCACGCACAGCGCCACGTTCCGCCACGAGATCCTCGAACACTCCCTGGTCCACGAGGTCTGCGACCAGATCTTCCTGCCGGAGTCGGGCACGTACTGGATGACCACCGCGCAGGTGATCGAGATCGGCCCCCACAGCAAGGCGCAGATGCTGCACCGGGACCTGGAGAACTGGTTCCCGTTCATCGGGATGGGGCCGGGCGGCCCGGAAGTCACCCTCAACTTCCTCATCGCCCTGACGGACTTCACGGAGGACAACGGCGCCACCCGGGTCATCCCCGGCAGCAACCACTGGAGCGACTTCGAGGACCGCGGGACTCCTGAGCAGACGATTCCCGCGATCATGAACGCTGGAGACGCCCTCCTGTTCAGCGGCAAGACCGCGCACGGTGGCGGCGCCAACCGGACCGGCGACGAGTACCGGCGGGCTGTGGCCTTCGCCCTCAATCCGGGCTTCCTCACCGGCGAGGAGGCGTACCCCTTCCTGGTCGACATGGAGGTCGCCAGGACGCTCTCGCCGCGCGTCCAGCGCATGCTCGGGTTCCGCTCCCAGTACCCGACGGGCTCGCCTGGCCTGTGGCAGGTCGACTACGCCGACCTGGGCGACCACCTCGGTCTGTGAGAGCCGGCCCGATCAGCTCACGCGCCCCGGCCGGCCCCGCAGGCCGGTCGGAGGGGACGGGGTTGCGGTCAGGCACGGCCGCCTTCGCCCGATGCCGTGTGCTCGGCGGATCCGCACGCGAGGGCGAGCAGTCGCCGCCAGTCGACCGGGGGCGCAGGCGGCGGTACGCCGGGGCGGTCGCGTGGCAGCAACACCCGTAGCGCGCGGGGCCGTACCGAGCACACGACCGGTGTGCGCAGCCACAGCGCCTCCCCGTCCACCGCCACCGGGATCCCGGCCTCCTCCCCGCCCGCCGCCACCGGGAGCCGCCTTCCCCCGGCCGTCACCTCGACCCGCCGCGCGGTCGTCACGGTGAGCCCCGGCGCCTGTGAGCCCCACAGGGCCAGCCCCGCCGCCTGTGCCGCGTTCTCCACCCTGATCCCGATCACACCCAGCTCACCGTCGTCGAGCACGGGCCGGCGCCCGCCGCCGCTCAGCTCGTCGGGCGAGACGTACGGGTTGTTGCTGATCAACAGCGCCTGCTGGTCCGCGAGCCGGGTGCCGTCCACCCACGCGTCGAGCCGTCGCGCGCCCTCCTTGGCCAGGAGGTCCGGCATCAGTTTCAGGGCCGTGCCCGTCTTGTCGTCGCGGTACTCGGGGCTGCGCACGATGTCCGCGTACACGCCGAAGGACACCGTGTTGACGAAGGGACGGCCGCAGACGTCGCCGAGGTCGACCCGGATCTCCTCGCCGTCGGCCAGCGCGTCGAGACAGCGGGCCGGGTCGGCGCGGTCGAGGCCGAGATCCATGGCGAAGTGGTTGCGGGTGCCCGCGCAGACCACGAGGAACGGCAGTCGGTGTTCGGCGGCGACGGCCGCGACCAGTGCCTGAGTGCCGTCGCCGCCGGCGACACCGAGCAGGTCGGCACCGTCGTCCACGGCCTCGCGGGCCAGTGCGGCCACGTCGACCGGGGCCGACGGGTCCAGGAGGATCACCCGCGCCCCCAGTCGCTCCGCCCGCTCCACGAGGCCGAGGCGGCCGACCTTGCCACCGCCCGACTTCGGGTTCATGATCAGCACCGCCCGCTTCGGCCGACGCGCGCGGACGGGTCGCTGCGACCGGGGCGGCCGCGCTCGGTGCAGCGCCGCGCGGCCGCAGGTCACCGCAGCCGCCCAGCACAGGCTGGAGATCAACGCGATCGGCCACAGACCGCTGCGCGCGTAGAACACCAGCACGCCGGCCGGCGCCGCGACGGCCACGAAGGCGCCGAACAGCCGCACCGGACCGCGCCGGGCCACGAACCACCAGAGGCCGGCCGCGCAGACCACAAGCCCGAGGATCCCGGCCACGACCACGAGCAGTCCGCCCCCGCCCAGCGCGAGCAGCAGCACCCCCAGGGCGGCGGCCGCCGCCACCACGGCGCACCGCGCGAGCAGGCGGGCGAACCGCCCGGCCCACGACCCTGCTCTTCGTGTCCTGTCTATGGCCTTCTCCTGACGAGTGCTGATCCGTCCTGCCTCACCAGCCTGGCGCAGCGCCCCTGGCCGAGTACGTCCCGCACGCCCGTACGGGTGAGCTGGTCAGTCGGCCGCGTCGATTCCCGGCGCGAAGATGAGCAGCGGCAGCAGTGGGGCCAGTGCCGCCGCTGTGGCGATGCGGGTGCGTCGCAGTGGCCCGAGCGTCGGCGGGGGCAACGGACCGGCGCGCTCGCCCGCGTGGTGGCGGCGGTGCCCGGCGTCCGGCGCGCCCTGCCTCGGTGAAGGCCCCCGCAGCACGGTCCGGCGGGCTGCCGCCCGTGAACCCGGGGGTCACGCGGGCCGGTGATGCGTCCGAGGCCGCGCGCACGAGAATCAAATTCGAATCGTATTCTAGTCTAGGGGACGGTCCACTACCGTCAAAGCTCCTGGAGGCATCGCTTGAGATCGGGTGAGAACCGGCCCCACGGCAGGTGGGAACGGCACGGTGCCGCGTACGGAATCCGCTACTTGCGGGTGGTCGCCGGCGTCGATGTGCTCGGCGCGGTGTGGGTGTCCCTCGGGGACGACATCCGGCGGCACAGCACCGAGGAGCTGTTCACGCCGTACCTGGTCACGCCCGGCTTCGCGTCCGGCGCCTTCGCGTTCTTCCTGGCGGTGACCCTGCGCAGGCGCAAGCGGGCCGCGTGGATCCTCAACCTCGCACTGTCCGGGTCCCTCACGGCCGTCTTCGCCGGGGTGCTGGTACTCGTCCCGGAATGCCGCGGCCATCCGCAGAACTGGATCTCGCTGGCGCTGACGGCGCTGTTCGCGGGTGCCCTGCTGCACGGACGGCGCGAGTTCTACGCCAAGGGCGACCGGTCGAACCCGAGACGGGCCTTCCTCACCGCGGCCGGCGGTCTCCTGGTCACCTCGCTCCTGGCCGCGTTCCTGGTGAAGGCCGCCGACGAGGCCCCCGGGTCCTCGACCTTCACCGAGCGCTGGGGTTACGGCCTGACGCGGGCGGTGTCCATGGAGCCGGCGCGGGACGAGTTCCCCGGCATCTCCACCCCGGCCTGGGCCGACGCACTGATCAACATGGCGAGCGCGGCACTGTTCGCGGCCGTGCTGTGGGCGGCGTTCCGGTCGGTGCGGGCCACGGACCCGATCACCGCCGACGACGAGGAACGGCTGCGGGCCCTGCTGGCGCGGCACGGCGAGACCGACTCGCTCGGCTACTTCGCGCTGCGCCGGGACAAGAGCGCCGTCTTCTCGCCCACCGGCAAGGCCGCGGTGACCTACCGGGTGGTCGGCGGGGTCTCGCTGGCCTCGGCCGATCCACTGGGCGATCCCGAAGCCTGGCCGGGCGCGATCGAGCGGTGGCTGACCGAGGCGCGCGAGCACGGCTGGACGCCCGCCGTGATGGGAGCGAGTGAACTGGGCGGCACCGTGTACGCCCGGCACGGCCTGGACGCGCTGGAACTGGGCGACGAAGCCGTCGTGGAGATCGCGGACTTCAGCCTGGAGGGCCGTGCCATGCGCGGAGTGCGCCAGGCGTACCACCGGGTCCGCCGAGCCGGCTACACCGTGCGGATGCGGCGCCACGCCGACATCGGCGCCGAGGAGATGGCCCGGCTGGTGCGGCTGGCCGACGACTGGCGCGACGGGGACACCGAACGGGGCTTCTCGATGGCCCTCGGCCGGCTCGGTGACCCCGCCGACGGTGATTGCCTGATGCTCGAATGCACCGACGCCGAAGGCCGGTCGCGGGCGCTGCTCAGCTTCGTGCCGTGGGGCGAGAAGGGGCTGTCGCTGGACCTGATGCGGCGGGACCGGGGGTCCGACAACGGCCTGATCGAGTTCATGGTGCTGGACCTGATCCAGCGTGCGGACGAGGCCCGCATCACCCGGCTGTCCCTCAACTTCGCCATGTTCCGGTCCGTCTTCGAGCGCGGGGCCCGGCTCGGCGCGGGACCGGTGCTGCGGGCGTGGCGCTCCCTGCTCGCCTTCTTCTCCCGCTGGTGGCAGATCGAGTCCCTCTACCGTGCCAACGCGAAGTACCGCCCGGCCTGGGAGCCCCGTTACATGCTCTTCGAGAAGAGCACCGACGTGCTGCGCATCGGGCTCGCCGCCGCCCGCGCCGAGGGCTTCCTGACGGCGCCTGGACTGCCGAAGTGGATGAACCGGGGACAGTTGCAGCGTGGGCTCCGGCCCTGACAGCGGTCCTGGCTCCGGTCCTGGCAGCGGTCCTCCTCGAAGACCGGGCGGAGGCCGGGGCCGCCGAGGTGGTCGCGGGGCCGGCAACGGCTCGCCGGCCTCGAGGCTGCGCAGTACGCCACGGCCGTCGCACCGAGGCGTCGGCGCGTGGCGCGGGAAACAGCTCCTCGGCCACCGCGGCCGCGCGACCGGGCGCGGTGGGGCGGCCCGCCGCGTCAGCCGCCCGGGCGCGCGGCTCGCGTCACGGCGCCCCTTGGAAGGCGTACGTCTGGAGGTACGCGGTGAGGAGGCGGCGCGCCTCGTCGATCGTGGCGTCGTCCCCGGCCGGCGAGCGCCGGAAGGCGATGTCGAAGAGCCGGGTGCCGGTCTCGAAGGCGAGGAGCAGGGCGAGCAGGGGGGTGCCGGCCGCCACGAAGCGCTGCTCGACGAGGTGGCGCCAGAGCCGTTCCGCCTGCGCCTCGTCGAAGGCGCGCACCATCTCGTCGAGCGTGGGGTGGCGTCCGGCGAACCACAGCTGGACGCAGCTCGGGTGACGACGCAGATAGTCGAGGAGCAGATCGAACACGGCATCGACGGTCTCGCGCAGCGTCGGCACCCTCGGCCCGGCCAGCGTGGCGCCGATGAGGCCGTCCAGCTCGCTCAGCTGTCGCTGCAGCAGTTCGGCGTCGACCTGGTGCCGGTCGGCGAAGTAGTGGTACATCGAGGCGATCGGGATGCCGGCCCGCTCACCGGTCGCCTTGAGCGTGGCGGCCTCGTAGCCCTTCTCGGCGAGCAGGGCCTCGGCGGCGTCGAGGATGGCCTTTCTGCGCTCCATCCCGCGACGCTGGGCTGCCGCCGGGCGGGCGGCGGGGCGGCTTGCCGCATGTCTGTCGAACACGATTCGAGATCGTACCGCCTCGCGGCCGGCTCCTCCGCGGTGTGCTCGGGCCTGTCCGGGGGAGGCGTTCAGGCCTGCCCCTACGCGTCGAGCATGGCGGGCACACCGACTTGGTCCAGTGACCAAGTCGGTATAGTCGCTCGTATGGCTCACGTTTCCGCGGCCGAGCGCCGACCCCAGCTGATCAAGGCGGCCATCGCCCTCATGACGAGGGAGGGTGTGACCGCGGGCAGTACGCGTGCCATCGCCGCGGAGCTGGGTGTCGCCCAGGCGACGGTCCATTACACCTTCGGGACGAAGGAGGACCTCTACCGGGCGGTCATGGAGCAGCTCACCGGGGACCTGATCGCGCAGGTCGAGCGGGCGGCTCCGCAGGACGCGGGCTTCGAGGAGACCATCGCCGCGATGGCCGGCGCCCTGTGGCGCACGGTCGAGGAGGAGGCGAGCGGTTACCAGCTGCTGACGGAACTGGCCATGCTGGCCCTGCGCACTCCCGGTCTCTCCGCAGCGCGAACGGCGCACTACCAGCAGGTCAACGAGGTCACGGCGCGCGTCTTCACCGAGACCGCCTCCCGCACCGGGTACGTCCTCGCCCAGCCCGCGGGCCTGGTCGCCCGGTTCTTCCTCTGCGGCTTCGACGGCCTGACGATGCAACGTCTCTACGCCCCGGAGAAACCCACGGACGACACGGGGCTGCGAGCCCTGATCGCCGCGACGGTCGCGCTGGCCGGCGGCAGGCTGGAACTCGCGGACCTCCCGACCGGCTGACGGCCACGGGCGTCTGCACGTCCGTGGCCGTCATTCTGCGAGGAGCCGGGTCAGCCGGCCCAGACGTCCTCGACGTAACGACCGGACTCGACGAGACTGGTCAGCCAGCCCGCCGCCGCCCCGTCGTCCGCGCCCGTCCGCTCGCGGTGGACCGCCATGAACGCCTCGCGCACCGCGGGCGCCATCCGCCGCCCGTCGCCGCAGACGTAGACCTTGCCCCCGGCCTCCAGCACCGCCCAGACCTCGTCGGCCTCCCGGGCGATGCGCTCCTGGACGAAGCGGACACCGTCGACGGGCGCGTGCATGAAGGTGGGACGCATGCTGACGGCGCCGACGGCCTCGGCCAGCTCGAACTCCTCGCGGTGGAGGTAGTCGACTGCGGGGTGGTCGCAGCCGAAGTAGCAGAGCAGGGTGCCGGTGGATCCGGTGTGGTGCCGGTCGAGGACCGCGCCGCGGAAGGGCGCGAGGCCGGTGCCCGCGCTGACCAGGATCACCGGGACGGACGGGTCCTCGGGGAGGCGGAAGGAGTCGCTGCACGGAAGCACCCTGGCCTGGACGACGTCGCCGGCGTTCACGGTCTGGACGTGGTGCGAGGCGATGCCGCGGAAGGTGCCCTCGCCGGAGCGGTGGGGCGCGGCGAGCAGCGACACCATGAGGTCCACTTCGCCGGGCGACGCCTGGGCGGAGGAGGAGATCGAGTAGTGACGCGGCCGCAGGACCGGCAGCAGCTCCAGGAAGTGTTCGAAGGGCAGCTCGCAGGCGCGGTACTGCTCCAGGAGGTCCAGGAGGCTGCGCCCCCGTGAGGTCACCTGCTCGCGGAAGTCCTCGGGCTCGGCGGCGGCGAGCGCGGCCAGCGGCTGCTTCTCGGGCGGGCAGGCGGTGTGCTCGGCGAGCACGGCCACCTGCTCGGGGGTCGCGGCGTCCTGGAGCTCCACGAAATCGGTGAGGAGACGGCGCAGGGTCAGCGGCCGGTCGACGGGCAGGGCGCCCCGGCTGCGGCGCCGGGCGCGCAGGCGGACCGTGCGGTCCAGATCGAGTCCGAAGCGGGCGGCGACCCGCTGGACGAGTGCCTCCGGGTTGCTCGGCAGGATCGCCAGGTGGTCGGCCGTGCGGTAGGTGACGCCCTCGGGCAGGCGAAGGCGCAGGAAGCGCTTGGAGCGGCCGAGTTCGTGGTCCGTGTCGACGAGTTCGTAGGCGTCGAGGACCTCCATGGGCTGGACGCCGTGCCGGGCGGCGAGGCCGCCGATGACCGAGTCGGTGGCGTCCTCCAGTTCGTAGAGGCCCTGGCCGTCCTCGGGCTCCGCGGCCGCGCCGGCGCCGGCCGTGGCGTCGCCGTACCGTTCGAGCAGAGCGGCCCACAGGTCGGTGGTCCAGCGGTCGACCGTGCCGGCGAAGTCACCGGAGGCGTCGGCCGCGCCGCGGGCGAGGAGGCGTACGGCGCCGGCCGCCATGAGACGTTCGTCGATGAGGGTGGGGATCCGCTGGTAGGTGGCGGCCCAGTTGCGGTCGCCGACACCGAGCACGGCATACGGAAGGCCGGTGAGCGAGCCGGGCTCCAGACCTTCGAGCCACGCGACGAATGCGGCGGCGTCGTCGGTGGGCCGGCCGTTGTAGGAGGCGGCCACGATCACCAGTGGGCCGGCGGCGGGATCCAGCTTCCCGGTGGCGTCGTCGAGGGCGGCCACGGAAGAGGTGAAGCCGTGTTCCTCGCCTTCGTCCGACAAGTCGCGGGCGATGCCGGCGCAGGTGCCGAGGTTGGAGCCGTGCAGCAGGGTGAGTGCGGTGCCGGAGGCCCGCCGGACCGTGCCCGGACCCTGCCCCACTGCCGTCTCGCCCACCGTCACGGCGGGCCGGCGGCGCTCCTGGGTGGTGCGCCGGGCGAGCTCGAGCGTGAAGTCGTCGGGCTTGAGGGTGAGTGTCTGCTTGATCTCCAGCTGGTAGTCCGTGTGGTCGATCAGCCGGTAGCGGTGGACGAGGGGACCGAGCAGAAGCGTGGCCTCGTGAAGGGCGAACTGGCGTCCGATGCAGGCTCGTTCGCCGTTGCCGAACGGCTTGAACAGGTGGACGGAACGCTTCTCCTCCTGCTCCTGGGTGAAGCGCTCGGGGTCGAACAGCTCGACGTTCTCGCCCCAGGCGGGGTCGCGGTGCAGAGCCGGGGTGAGGACCATCAGCGTCTCGCCCTTGCGGACGCCGTACTTGCCGCCGATGACCGTGTCCTGAAGGGGCTCCACCGCGAAGGCGGGGGCGGTCGGCCACAGCCGGAGGCTCTCGTTGAGCACCTGACGGATGTAGGTGAGCCTGCCGATGTCACCGGAGTCGGGGTCGGGCGCCTCCGCGTCGCCCCACAGCGCGTCGACCTCGGCCTGCGCCCGCGCGAGCACTTCCGGGTGCTTGGTCAGGTAGTACAGGGCGAAGGACAGGGCTCCACTGGTCGTCTCGTGCCCGGCGATGAGGAACGTGATGACCTGGTTGCGGATGTTCACATCGTCCAGCGGCCGGCCCGTGCGCGCGTCCGGGGTGTGCAGCATCCTGCCGAGCAGATCGCCGGTGCTGGTGTCGCCGGACTGCCTGCGCTGCCGGATGACTTCGTCGACGAGGTGCGTCATGAGCTTGACGTCCTGGCGGAACTGCTCGGACCGCTTGAGCCAGAACCGCTCCGAGCCGGGGATGGACTCCCCCTTGGCCTGGGTGAATGCCAGGGCCCGCGTCATGGCCTCCACGAAGGGGTGCGGTTCGTCCTGGCGGAACGACTCGAAGTCGTAGTCGAAGCCGCACAGACCGATGGTGTCGAAGGTCAGGCGGGTCATGTCCCCGGGGACGTCCACGGCACCCCGGCCCGCGGCCTGGTCCCACTTGCCGATCAGGGAGCGGGCGACCCGCAGCATCGTCGCGTGGTAGTCGCGCATCGCGCCCAGCGAGAACGCCGGCATGAGGATGTCATGGGCCTTCTGCCAGTTCGGCTCGTGGTGGAAAGCGGTGAACAGGCCGTCGCCGGCGAACTGGCGGATGTCGACCAGTTCGGGGTGCACGTTCTTGCGGAAGCGGGACTCGTCGGCCAGTTCCGTCACCAGGTCCAGGCCGCCCACGATCACCAGCTCGGTCCCGAAGGCGCGGACCCGGTAGACCGGCCCGAGTTCCTTGACCTCTTTCATCATGTGGACGGTCGCGGCGAAGCCCTTCGGAAGCGAGAGGGCATGGCCGACCAAGGGCAGGGCCGGGCGCTCGGGCACCGGCTGGGCCGTGAGGACGGAGGGCTGGGTCATGAGCGTGCCTTTCATTTCCTCATCAATCGGTCCCCCCAACGTACAAGCGACTTTGTCACTCGACAAAATCGTTTGATTGTGTTGAACGACACGGTCGGTCGAGAGAACTAAAGAAAGCCCTCGGACGTCCCGTCCGGACCGGCTTGACGGCGGCCTGATCGAGCGACAAGGGTGAGCGACATGGTCGTGCGACAAACTCCTCGGCCCTCACCTGTCACGGCTCTCCCCACACGAATCGAGGTTCCCGCCATGACTACGAGCACGATGCTCGCCGGACGGCTCCACCTGGACACCCTCACCTTCGCGGTCGAAGAGGTCCCCGTACCCGTCCCCGGCCCCGGAGAGGTGCTGGTCGAGGTACGCGCCGCCGGAGTCTGCCTGTCCGACGTGCACCTGATCGACGGCAGCATCAGTCCGTTCTTCCCCGTCGACGCCGTTCGCGAGAACGGCGCCGTCACCCTCGGGCACGAGGTCGCCGGCGTCGTCCACACCCTCGGCCCGGACGTCCGAGGCGCCTGGACGCCCGGTCAGCCGGTCGTCCTCCAGGCCGGGCAGGCGTGCGGGGAGTGCGAGGACTGCGTACGCCGCCGCAGCACGTGCCGGCGGCCGCTGACCCGCGGCCTCGACTACGACGGCGGCTGGGCCCAGTACGCCCTCGCCCGCGAGGACACCCTCGTCGCGCTCCCCGGCCACCTGCCGTTCGACCAGGCCGCGATCATCCCCGACGCGGTCTCCGCCCCCTATGCGGCCATCGTCGAGGCGGGCACCGTACGGCCCGCCCAGGCGGTCGGCATCTGGGGCGCCGGCGGCCTCGGCGCCCACGGCATCCGACTCGCGCGTCTGGTCGGCGCGGCTCCGGTCATCGCGGTCGACCCACTGCCCACCGCACGCGAGCGCGCTCTCGCCTTCGGCGCCGACCTGGCACTCGATCCGGCGGCGCCCGACTTCGCCCAGGCCGTCGCAGAGGCCACCGCCGGGCAGGGCGTCCAGGCCGCGTTCGACTTCGCCGGCGTCGCCGCCGCCCGCGCCCAGGCGACCGCCTCACTCGCCCCCGGGGGCGTCCTCGTCCTCGTCGGTCTCACCCCCGACCCCCTCACCGTCGCCGACAGTCTGGACTTCTGCTTCCAGACCCAGCGGATCCGCGGCCACTACGGCTCCGGTGACGACCACGTGGAGCAGCTCATCCGCCTGGCATCCGCCGGCCGTCTCGACCTGACCCCCTCCATCACCGCCCACGTCCCCCTGTCCGATGCGGCCGACGCCGTCGCCCGCCTGGAGAAGAAGACCGGCGACCCGGTCCGCCTGGTGCTCACCCCCTGACGAGGCCCCGCCGCGCACGCCGCCTCGCCCCGCGGCGAGCCGGCGTGCCCGCGATGGTGACGGTCACCGCGCACGACTCCGCTCTCACCATCGGCCGGTGACCCGGGACCGGCGGCTCCTGAGTGTGACTCCGCCCTGCGAGCGGCGATGCTGTCCTGCCGCTCCGGCGTCCGCACCCTCGTGCGGTACCGGGCCGCCGGCTCCTGCGGGAGCGAGCCGCCTCTCCCCTTCGCGGTACCACCGCGACACCTGTGCAAAGGGTGATCACCGCGCGTCCCCAGTATCGTCGGGAACGGCTCTGCCGGCCGCCGCGGCAGGGGGGCGGATCGCCTTCGACGGCGCGGTGATCGCCCTCGGTGGCGGCGGGGTGGTCGCCTCCGCGCCGAGCGCGCACTTCACCATCTCCATGCCTGCCGCTGTTTCCGGCGCTTCTGCCGCACCACCTGCGCTTCCCCGCTCGCGACGCGAAAACTGCGGAGGTTCTCGCTGAAGCCGTGATCTCGGTCCGGTCCCCCGAACCGGAGATCGTCACCAGGAGAGAAGGGAAGGGCCGATCATGGGCAGGACGGTGCAGATCAGCAGGGGGCAGGTCCGTGGCCACGAGAGAGGCGACGGCATCTTCTCCTGGCTGGGTGTCCCGTATGCCGCCGCCCCGGTCGGCGACCTGCGCTGGCAGCTTCCGCAGCCGGTGGAGGCGTGGAGCGGCGTGCGGGACTGCACGGCCTGGGGCGCGCCCGCTCTGCAACCGCAGACCCCGCTGCCGGCGGGCATGCCGCAGGTGACCGGCCTGCCCGCCGGCATGCCGCAGCCCAGCGAGGACTGCCTGTACATCAACGTCACCGCGCCGGCCGCCGCGGAGAACGCCCCGGTGCTCGTCTGGGTCCACCTCGGCGGCTATCAGACCGGAAGCGGCTACGACAAGGTGGAGGACGGGGCCGTCTTCGCCAAGGACTTCGGTGCGGTGGTGGTGAGCTTCAACTATCGCCTGGGCCCGCTGGGCTTCCTGGCGCTCCCCGGCGAAAAGACCACCGGCGCCTACGGCTTGCACGACCAGATCGCCGCCCTGCGCTGGGTCCACGAGAACATCGCGGCATTCGGCGGCGACCCGGGCCGGGTGACTGTCTACGGCGTCTCGGCCGGCGCGAAATCCGTCGCCAACCTCATGGCCTCCCCGATGGCCAAGGGCCTGTTCCAGCAGGCCGCGTCCGGCAGCGGCGGCGGCGACCACGTCGCCACCGACGAGCAGGCCAGGATCATCACCGCCGAGTATCTGAGGGTGCTCGGCACCACCGCTGACAGACTCCGGGACATTTCGGCCGCGAACCTGCTCGCTGCCCAGAACGCGCTCGCCCAGGGCCTGCGTGCCACCTGGCTCTGGCGGCCGGCCGTCGACGGCGCCGCCCTCACCCGCCTCCCGGTGGACGTCGTCACCGAGGGCGGCGCCGCGGGGATCACCCTGCTGGCGCAGCACTGCGTCAACGAGTGCGAGCTCTTCCAGCTGGCCGTCCCCGACTCCTGCGAGCAGTCCGACCGCGTCATGGAGGAGAACTTCGGCGAGAACGGACGCGACCAGCTCTTCGCCGCGTACGCCGATGCCCAGCCGGACCGCGACCGCCGGCAGACACGCGTCGACATCATGAGCGCTGACCGTTACATCATCCCCACCGTCCGCCTGGCGGACGGCCAGAGCGCGCACGCGACCGTCTGGCGTTCCCGCTTCGACGGGCCGCTCACCGGCCTGCCGGACACGCTCGTCCCCGGCGGCACCCTCGCAGCCGTCCACAGCACCGACGCCAGGGGTGTCTTCCAAGGCGGCGACGGCGCCGACGGGCAGATGCACGCCGCGTGGGGGGCGTTCGTGACCACCGGCAACCCGAACGCCGCAGGATTGCCCGACTGGCCGAAGTACACCACGGCCGACCGCTCCACCATGATCTTCCACAACGAGCTCACGCGGGTGGAGTCCGATCCGCAGGCACCGCTTCGCAAGGCCTGGGACGGCAAGGAGTGGGTGTCGGGGACGTGGTGGGAGTTCGACGGCGGGATCCGGTAACAGGATCAGAAGCTGGTCGAAGGCGGCCGGGCCAGGGCGTCCGCGTCGCAGGACAGCCACCGGCCGGCCCTTGCGTCAGCTCGGGCGGCCCTGCGCCGCACTCCTGGTCACGGCTCGGATCCGCCTCGTCTCCTGGACGGCGAACGCATCACAGGGCCCAGACCGGAATCGGCGCGGTCATCTCCGCCCGGTGCCACGGCCCCGGGGGGCCCGGCGCGGGGTCGGCGGGCGCGGGCGGGCGGGGGCCGGCGCCGGCCGGGGGGGGGGCCGGGGGCGG